>NZ_CP011921.2:1802500-1862215 GCF_001042525.2 Francisella orientalis FNO12
ATGTTTCAGTTCCCCTCGTTCGCTCTACACTCCATATCGAGTGAGTACCCAGCTTATGCCAGGTGGGTTCCCCCATTCGGAAATCTCCGGATCAAAGCTTATTTACCAGCTCCCCGAAGCTTATCGCAGATTAACACGTCCTTCATCGCCTCTGAATGCCAAGGCATCCACCGCTTGCACTTATTTTCTTAAGTCTATTTCTATACTAAATTGTTAAATATCTCTATCTTCGCGTAAATAAGTATGGTGGAGCCAAGCGGGATCGAACCGCTGACCCCCTGCGTGCAAAGCAGGTGCTCTCCCAGCTGAGCTATGGCCCCAAAATTACTGGTGGGTCTGAGTAGACTCGAACTACCGACCTCACCCTTATCAGGGGTGCGCTCTAACCAACTGAGCTACAGACCCATATTCTATTTACACTAAAATATATTACCTACAAACACTATGCTAAATCACTTGAATATGTAATTAGAGCTTATTTCTATTTTTTCGTATTTTCGTTAAGGAGGTGATCCAGCCGCAGGTTCCCCTACGGCTACCTTGTTACGACTTCACCCCAGTTATGAATCACTCCGTGGTAAACGCCCATTCGTTAAGCTATCTACTTCTGGAGCAACCCACTCCCATGGTGTGACGGGCGGTGTGTACAAGACCCGGGAACGTATTCACCGCAGTATTCTGACCTGCGATTACTAGCGATTCCGACTTCATGCAGTCGAGTTGCAGACTGCAATCCGGACTAAGAGTACCTTTCTGAGTTTCGCTCCAGCTCGCACCTTCGCAGCCCTCTGTAATACCCATTGTAGCACGTGTGTAGCCCTGGTCGTAAGGGCCATGATGACTTGACGTCGTCCCCACCTTCCTCCGCCTTGTCAGCGGCAGTCTCAATAGAGTACCCAACTTAATGATGGTAACTATCAATAGGGGTTGCGCTCGTTGCGGGACTTAACCCAACATTTCACAACACGAGCTGACGACAGCCGTGCAGCACCTGTCACTGCGTTCCCGAAGGCACCAATCTATCTCTAGAAAGTTCGCAGGATGTCAAGACCAGGTAAGGTTCTTCGCGTTGCATCGAATTAAACCACATGCTCCACCGCTTGTGCGGGTCCCCGTCAATTCCTTTGAGTTTTAGCCTTGCGGCCGTAGTCCCCAGGCGGAGTACTTAACGCGTTAGCTGCGCCACTAGATCCTTTACACCGAATCCAACAGCTAGTACTCATCGTTTACAGCGTGGACTACCAGGGTATCTAATCCTGTTTGATCCCCACGCTTTCGTCCCTCAGTGTCAGTATTGGTCCAGAATGTTGCCTTCGCCATTGGTGTTCCTTCTGATCTCTACGCATTTCACCGCTACACCAGAAGTTCCCTATTCCTCTACCATACTCTAGTTTGTCAGTATCAAATGCAGTTCCAAGGTTGAGCCCTGGGCTTTCACATCTGACTTAACAAACCACCTACAGACCCTTTACGCCCAGTAATTCCGATTAACGCTCGGACCCCCCGTATTACCGCGGCTGCTGGCACGGAGTTAGCCGGTCCTTATTCTTTGGGCAACGTCCTTCCTGCAAGCTATTAACTCACAGGCTTTCCTCCCCAACTAAAGTGCTTTACAACCCTAGAGCCTTCTTCACACACATGGCATTGCTGGATCAGGGTTTCCCCCATTGTCCAATATTCCCCACTGCTGCCTCCCGTAGGAGTTTGGGCCGTGTCTCAGTCCCAATGTGGCTGATCATCCTCTCAAATCAGCTATGGATCGTAGCCTTGGTAGGCCCTTACCCCACCAACTAGCTAATCCAACGCAGGCTCATCCATCTGCGGCAGCGCAAAGGCCACCTTTAATCCGCAGATATTATGCGGTATTAACAGTCGTTTCCAACTGGTATCCCCCACAGATGGGCAGATTCCTACGCGTTACTCACCCGTCCGCCACTCGTCAGCATCCGAAGACCTGTTACCGTTCGACTTGCATGTGTTAAGCATGCCACCAGCGTTCAATCTGAGCCAGGATCAAACTCTTCAGTTTAATTCTCAAATTCTGACTCTAACTACTGATACTCAAATTCTTTAACAAAGTGTTTGTATATAATATATCTCTTAAATATCTTAGAAGCCTTAGCTTCCTACCGTTGACATCACCCGTCAGCCGGTGAAGACATATAATACGCATCACTCATCCAAAATGCAACTACTTTTTTCAAAAAAATTAAACTTTTTACAACTTTTTTTATCTAAATATAAAATCATCTATAAAAACCAACGCCTATATACCATTTTTATACACTCTATATCACGTTTTAACGCTTTTGGGACAAATATACAAATATCTAACTTTTCTAAAAAAAATAATACTTTTTATCTATTTATTGCACTTTCAATAAATGTGCTGAATCTGGTCATAGCTTCTGCCAAAATATTTAAATCATCAGCACAGCTGATTCTTATATAGCTTTCCAAGCCAAAGTAACTTCCAGGTGTTTTAGCTAAAGCTTGTTCTTTTAATAAAGCTAAGCAAAATTCTATATCGTTTTTGAATTTAGTTTTTTGTAACAACTTCTCTAGTTTTGGAAAAAAATAGAAAGTCCCCGATGGTCTTACCACCTCAACTCCTTCCATATTATCTAAATACTCATAAACATACATTACTCTTTCTTTATAAACAGATGTATATCTCTCTAAATACTTATCATCTAAAGCTAAAGCTTCTATAGATGCCATCTGAGATATTGAACAAGCTACACCAGTAGTCTGAGATTGTAGTTTTGCTATAGCATTTTTTAAGATTTCTGGAGCTATAACATAACCAACTCTCCAACCAGCCATAGCATAACCCTTGGACATTCCACTTGCTATGATAAATCTACTAGATAAATAGGGAGCAATCTGTAATAAAGAAATAGCTACATCATCAAATAAAGTTTGATCATATATTTCATCTGAAATAATCCATATATCTGGATACTTTCTAATCAACCCTGCAAAAGAAGCTAATGTTTGCTTTGTATATAAAGCACCTGTAGGGTTGTTAGGGGAGTTTAGAATAATAGCTTTTGTTTTAGATGTTACAGATTTTTCAATTTCTTTAATATCTAATTGGAAATTATTTTCAGCATGAGTTTTTAACTATAACTGATTTTGCTCCAGCTAATTTTAATTGTTCTGGATAGCACACCCAATACGGTGCGAAATATATAGCTTCATCTCCATCATCAAAAATACATGTAAAAATATTATGTATACTTTGCTTAGTGCTACTTGTTACACAAATCTGATTTTTATTAAAACTTAAACCATAATCTCTTTTATATCTTTTAACTATGGCTTCTTTTAATTCAGAAATTCCATCTATTGGAGGATACTTAGTAATATTATTATCTATAGCTCTTTTAGCAGCCTCTTTGACACAATCCGATGAGAAAAACCCTGGCTCTCCTGTAGAAAGAGATATCACATCTCTTCCCTGCTGCTTTAACTCCTCTGCTAATTGAGACATTACAACTGTAGCTGATACCTCAATACTGTTTACTTTTTTACTAATTTTTAGCATTATTTGACCTTATATTTTTTTTATACTAACCAGCTAGATGCCTTTTTACTCTGCCTAATAGTTTGGAGATGTCCTTTATAAAAAATTATCTCCACTGGTAAATTATGGCATAAGAAGAATGGCATACTCTCAGTGAAACCATATGCTCTGGTTTGTTTAAATATTAAATAGTCCTTTAACTCTATATCTTTTGGTAAATTTACAGTGTCCGCCTTATCTAAGCTTGTACATAGAGGCCCATGAACCTGGAAGTCATTTCTCTCACTGCAAGATTTTTCTCTAAGCAATTCTATTGGGAAACTTTCTCCAGTTAATGCAGGCCTAACTAAGTGTTGAGCACCTCCATCAGCCACAAGCAAATCAACACCATTTACTGATTTCCTATCTACAATTTTAGTTAAATAAACGCCACTTTCTGCAACAGCATATCTACCTAGTTCTAGCCAATATTCTATTTCTGGAAATTTTTCTTTAAGATCTTTAAAGCAAGATATTAAATCATTTATTGATACTGTTTTTTGACTGGTATTGTAAGGAACACCTATTCCACCGCCCAAATCTATAACCTTTAAAGAAATACCAATAGCCTCACTTAAATCTAGCAAAGCTTTAGTTATTGTATTCCATATCTGAGATAGCTTATCTAAGCAAAGAATATTTTCCCACTGAAAACAATGCATTCCAATTATTGACATATTATTAGAAATATCCGGGGCACTATCAAAAAAGTCTTTCCAATCATTTATAGATAATCCAAAAGGAGTTACACACCTACCCCCTCCAAGTACATTACTTTCTTGATCATCCCACACAAGTTGTACTCTTAAAAGAACGGTAACATTTATATTATTTTTTCTACAAGGTCTAATAAATCTTTAAATTGATTTGTGCTCTCGATTACTAAAATTCTAACGCCTTGAGCTAGAAAATACTCTAGTTGAGAGTATGACTTAGCTGGCCCAGTATGTAAAATATTTTCAGGATTCACTCCTTGAGCTAAAACCTGATCCAATTCTCTAATACTAGCAACATCAAAACTTATTTTTTGCTCATCGAAAATCTTAATTCTAGATAATGGATTTGCTTTTAGTGCATACCATAATTTTACTGGTAGTTTTTTCAGTTCTTTAACATGTGTTTCCAACATATCCAGATCATAATAAAAAAGAAGCATCACATTCTTTAAAGATAATCTCCAAATTATTTCTATGAGTCTCTATATTCATTAAACTACCTCAATATCTCTTCTAGTTGTTAATGACGCATCACTCTTCTCATCCCTATATTTAATAATAATTGGACAATAAGATTGAAGACCATTTTCTTGAGCCCAACTAGTATTAATTGGTCTACTACCTGGAACGATCACTGCATTTTCAGGAATTTTTGAGCCTTTAGGTAAAACCTTATCATTCACAGCATAATAGACAGCTACGCCTTTTGATAAAACAACAGATGGCGCTATAACAGCGCCTGCCCCAACGAACACATCATCCTCAATGACTACTGGATTCATACCCATTGGTTCTAAAACACCACCAATCTGAACTGCTGCTGATAAGTGTACATTCTTACCAATCGGGCACATGATCCAACTAAAGCATGACTATCAACCATAGTTCCAGAGTCAACATATGCTCCTATATTAATATAAGATGGCGCTACATAAGCCCCTGCTCTAACAGATGAACCACCTGGCACTAATCTAACACCATCATCTACACTAAAATTTCTAACTGGTAAATTATCTTTATCAACAAATCCAGAATAGGATCCAGAAAGTTCAATATTATGGCCAGCCTTAAAAGCAGCTAATATCTCCTTTTTAACATCTTGATTTGCAATCCACTCACCGTTTTCTAATTGAATTGCTGCTCTTAATCTTCCTGCTTCTAACTCTTCGATAACATTTTTCCAATTCATTATAAATTTCTCTCCGCTTTTTATTTATATATGGCTGAACCAATCTTTAACCAAACTATCAGCTCCTATCAATAAACTTAAATCCTGAAGTTCATCTGCTAATAGAGGTGCTCTTAAAGTATTTGTCGTTATTACACTATTATGTGCTAGCCACACTTTAACAGGTATTGGGTTTGCAACACTAAAGCATGATCTAGTTGCTGCTTGCCATACAGCTTTATCTTCAAGTGTTATTTCATAAGCTAGAGGCTGTCTAACACGCTCTTTTGTTTATTCTGACCAAACATTAGATATAACCGAAACAAGCCCTTTAACACCAACATCCGCTAGCTCTGGCAATAGACCTTCTTCTCCGCTATATATTACTAAATTTGGTGCTAATTCATGATAACGAGCACATCTCTGTATATCTCCTGAAGCCTCTTTTAATGCACAAAGATTTGGATGATTTCGTAAATTTATTAAAACTTCTTCTGCTAGATTGACCCCAGTTCTTGAAGGAACATTGTAAAGCATACAAGGTCTTTCTGCTTTATCTAGAACTGCCTTAAACCAACTAGTTTGACTAGCCGATCCAGGCTTTGTATAAAGTAGAGTAACAACCAAGAAGCAATCAACTCTTTGTGTCTGACAAAACTCTATCCATTGAAGTTGTTTAGCTAACTGAAAACCACCGACTCCGACCATTATTGGAACATTAAGATTTAAATTAGTTACAAATCTTACAACTTCACACTGCTCATCAAAATCTAAATCTAAAGCTTCACCTGTGCTACCAAGTATTAAAATACCACACCCTTGATGTTCTTGAATTCTTAATAAACTCTCAAAACTAACCCGGTCAATAGAGCCGTCTTCAAACATTGGGGTAACTAATGCAGTATATAATCTATTATTAATATCTATAGACATAATCTCTCTCCTACCAACTCATCAAAATAAACAAATCCGGTAATACCTCTTTGAAATACTTCTCTTGCTGTCCATATAGCTCCTTCAGCAAACAAACTTCTGTCGTGGGCTGTATGTTTAAACTCCATTGTTTCATGCTGTGTATTTACCTTAACTTGATGCTGTCCTTCTATATCTCCCTCTCTAATAGACTCTATAGATACATCTCCTATATTTAACCAATTTCTCCAAGATACCGCCGTACCACTAGGAGTATCAACTTTTTGTACATGATGCTTTTCTGTAATTGAATAATCAGTATTTTCATGTAATTGATTTAACTGACCTAATGGCGCCAAAATATTTCTCACCACCCCATAGACAAACTAAAATTATTAGCAACAACCCAAGTTTTCTGATTTTGATTTATATAAATTAATAAAATCCTGATCCCAGTTATAACCTGTTATACCACAAATCACTAGAGTATTTGCCTCTAATAATATAGGCAAAAGCTCTTGTAATATTTTTGCATTAACAAAAACTATTGCTACATCCGCATTTTGTAGTGCCTGTACTGTTAATATATTTTTTGAGTCATATATTCCTGATATTTTATCTTGTGGTAAAAGACCTGCTACTGCGGACCCTGTTTTACCATTACCAACTATAGCTAATCTCATCTCTCTCCTCTAGCTGAAAAAACTACTGTAAACATTATTAATAACTTTTGCGCATCTTTACTAGCTACAAGCATACATATACTATCTTCACTAGCTCCATGAGTAAAAAGCCTAATATTGTAGTCTTTAAGGCTACTAAAAAGCTCTCCACTAACACCATTTATTTGGTATAAATTACTACCGACAACACTAACTAAAGATAAATCATTTTCAACTTTAATACTCACATTATCTATAGACTCTAAATCTTTTAAAAGCTCTGGTGTTACTAAATCATCACCCATCGAGTGACTTCCAAGTTTATCTAAAGTGATTGCAACACTTACCTCACTAGTGGAAACCAAATCAACCGCGATATTATGGTTAGCCAAAATACTGAAAACCTTTACTAAAAAACCTTGGGAACCAAACATATTAAAGCTTTTTATAGTTAGCAAAGTTTGATCTTTTCTTTCAGCTACAGCTATGATGTTTCTATTAGAATCCGCTTTTTGTGTGATTAAAGTACCACCAAGTTTTGGTTGAAAAGTTGAACCAATGTAAACATCAAAATTACTAGTCATTGCTGGCCAAAATGTTTTAGGATGAACAACCTTAGCTCCAAAAGTAGCTAATTCTGCCGCCTCGATAAATCCTAAAGTACCTAAAGAGCTAGCACTAGGAACAACTCTTGGATCAGCCTGATAAATACCTGTTACATCCGTATAAATTTTTAGTTGAGCCGCTTTTATAGCTTGTGTGTATAAAGCTGCAGAATAATCACTACACCCTCTACCTAAAGTTGTAGTGTTCTCATGAGCATCTGAACCAATAAACCCTCCCAGAACACAAACATAACCCTCCCTTATTTTAGGTATAACATGCTCCATAGTATTAGTTTCTAAAGCCGATAAATCTGGGCTAGCACAACCAAAATTACTACTCGTTTTAAGGGTTTTTCTTGAATCTAAATGATAAGTATTTATACCGTTTTGATTAAAAATATTAGCAACCAGAACAGAAGAAATAATCTCTCCAAAAGCTAAGATAGAATCTGATAGTTGCTTACCACTAAAAATAAGTGGCCATATTTGCAAACATTTTAAGCTCAGCAATCATATTACTTACAGTAGTAGTTACATCTTCTGAATCAATAGACTCCAATATTGGATTAACTATAGATTTTACCTGTTCTATAATTTCTTCTATTTTTGAATTATCTTTATTATTTGCTAATTCAATTAATAGATTTGTGATACCTGACTGAGCACTTACAACGACCAGTTTTATTCTATTATCTGAATTAACTATATTAGCGCATTGTCTTAATAGTTTCTTAATTTACTACACTTGTGCCACCAAATTTGGCAACGATTGTTTCTGACATATTAGCTCTCTCATCTAACAGCTATATATCAGACGAGAGAACATAAAATTTGAGAAATAAATACACAAACTAAAGCACCTCACGTCGATACATTTTTTTAAACGACATGACAGTTCTACTACCTTTCAATATCAAAACCAAGACTACCAATCATAAACTTGGATAATCTTTCGGCGTTAGTTCTATCCTTTCTAGTGATCATAGGGGTTTATGCGCCTAACACCAGAGCTATGACAAATGCACCTCTTTAATTACACTTTTGATTAAGTGTTAGAATCGAGTCTAACATCGCACTGATCTTAGATAAAAGTTTTTTATAGCAAAAAAGCTGATTTTATAACTACTAATTTGTACTTAATGCTGCAACGCAGAGTCGATGTTTTTTTATGAAGTTCTAACTTACAGGTAAGTTAGAAACAAAGAGATGCTATTATTTTAATAATTTAATCTGTAAATTTATCTGTTGCTCTGACTAAAGCCTCTAGAATTCCCGGTTCTCTGATAGAGTGGCCAGCATCTGCGATAATATCTAGCTCTGCCTTTGGCCAAACTTTATGCAAATCCCAAGCACTTACTGCTGGGCAAACCATATCATAACGACCCTGCACTATCACACCTGGAATATCTTTAATTTTATAAGCTTCTTCCAATAATTGGGCTTCTTGTATAAATAATTTGTTTTTAAAATAATGACATTCGATCCTTGCAAAGGCTAAACTAAACTTATCCTCTGCATACCTATCCATAGATTTCTTATCTATGAATAATTTACTTGTTGATGCCTCCCAAACACTCCAAGCTATAGCAGCTTGTTGTTTAAGCTTTTCATCATCACCTGTAAGTATTGAATGATATGCTGATATAAAATCTTTTCTCTGCTCTACTGGAATAGGTTCTATATATTTCTCCCACATATCAGGAAATACCATACTAGCACCATGCTGGTACAACCAAGACAACTCCTTTTCTCGCCCAAGAAATATGCCTCTTAGAACAAGCTCTGTTACAACCTCTGGATAAGCCTGAGCATATGCTAACCCTAGAGTACTACCCCAAGATCCTCCAAAAAGCATCCACTTATCAATATTCAATTTTTTACGAATTTTTTCAAAATCCCTAATTAAATCTTGAGTTGTATTTTCTTTAAGCTCTGCAAAAGGCGTACTTTTACCACAGCCTCGCTGATCTACTAATATTAAACGATATTTATCTGGGTTGAAGTACTGCCTATAACTTGGTTGAATACCGCCTCCTGGACCACCGTGAATAAATACAGCAGGCTTTCCATTAGGGTTTCCGCACTCTTCAAAATATATTGTATGAATATCTGAAACTTTTAAAAACTCTTGATTAAATGGTTCTATTTCTGGATACAATGGCATGATACGCCTATAAATCTTAAACCTTATTGGCTAAAGTATCTATCAAAAAAAATAACTAAGCAAATCAAGATTTAGCTAAAGTAAAATATTTTTTTGATTCTCCTCTAAGATTTTTAAAAAAATATCTTTAGGAATTTGCTTAACTTCACATATTTTATCAATCACCTTAAATAATAAAGCTGGCATACCATCATTTTGCTCTTTACCCAAAAGCCATGAATATGATGAAGGATTATCTGTCTCAGTCAAAATCCTCTCCAAAGGTATACGTCTAGTTATCTCTCTAATATGTTTGCTAAATAGAATCTCAACACCAATTGAGAAATGGCTACCTAGCGCTAAATATTTGTCCAATACTTCAAGATCTCCTGCATACCAGTGGACAATACTATGGCGCTTATATCTTTCTAAAATTTGCAAAACCTCTAGCTCTGCATCACTTGTATGTAAATTTAGTAATTTATTATCTACAGCTCTGTGTGAGACTATATATTCAAATACTTGCTGCTGATCTCTAAATGAGGCAGCATAATCCAAAAATTTCTTATCTAAACCAATCTCTCCTATATATTTACTCTCAAACAAGTATTTATCTAAAGATATTAAATCTTGTGCATATATATCTGCCTTCCATGGATGAATGCCAAATGATGGAATAATAAAATCATATTTATCGCTTAGGGCTTTTATCGAAATATATGATGGAACACACATTGCAACAGATAAGAGCTTTATATCATAGGTTCGACACTCTTTAGCTACCTTGTTTAAATCCTCTGATGAATATTTATCTGTATGGACATGTGCATCTAATATCATTTATATATACATTAATTTTTTCCAATGAATATGGCCGTATATTGCCACAATTAGATATATAAATGTAGTGATAGCTGCAAATGGTAAATCTTTATACATATATAACAGTACATAAGTGGAATCAACAACCATCCATATCATCCAGTTATCTATTACTTTTCTGCTTGCTAAAAAAACGCAAACAAGTGATGCCACACTTGTAAAACCATCCATATATGGCGTTGTTGAGTCCGTATAATATATAAGTAGATGAGAAACCACCAAACCAAACACCCCAATACTTACTAAAACCTTTAACCAGCCAATAATTTTAAGTCTATGAACAACTATCTTTTTATGACTAAAGTTAGGTTGCCAACTATACCAGCCATACCCAAAACTAAATAAAAGAATTATCTGCAATATGGCGTCAGCATATAAGCCGCTTATAGAAAACAATCCTGCACTCATAATCAAGCCAACTATACCAACAGGCCAACCAATAATATATAGCCCTGCTAATAAAAAAGTACATAAAAGATTAATAACCATAGTACAAAAATCAAGAAGATGAATCATGACTCTATTAAAGATAAATTTTTAAACATTATAATAACTTGTACTTTTGAATAAAAAAACTGGTGATCTAAATAATACACATAACTAGTGTTAAGCTATTAGTAAGATAAAGAAATAATTGACTATGTTTAAAAGCAGATATATTATCACTAATGCTTGTTATAACATATTGATATATAAGGATAAGACTATGAAACTAAAAAAATATTAACAGCTACCTTACTTGCAACATCAGCTTTATCACTAAGTAGTTGCTGGTTAGTTGTAGCCGGTGCAGTAGGTGCTGGTACTGTTGCTTATGTTGATGGTAAATACTTAATGAACTTAGACGATCGCCTAAAAGATGTTACTAGCGCAACTCTTAAAGCTATTAGTGAAAATGTCAACTTAGTAATTACTAAGAAAAATGTAGCTCCAACTAAAACTGATATCAAAGGTAAAACTAAAGTAGGTTCTACTGATTTCTATATTGAAATACGTGAAATTACTAAGAATGCATCAAAAGTAACTATCAAATTTGGTACATTTGGTGATCAAGCAATGTCAGCAACATTAATGGGACAAATCCAAAAAAATCTATAATTTAAAGGTTAACTAAAATGACTATCTTTAGAAAACTTCTTATTGCAACAATAGTATCTGCCTCTGCACTAACATTAAACAGCTGTATTGTGGCTGCTGTTGCTGTTGGTGGTGGTACAGTTGCTTATGTAGAAGGTAACTATTCTATGAATATAGAAGGTAACTACATTGCTGTATATAAGGCAGCTCTTAAAGCAGTTAATGATAATAACGACTTTGTTCTAGTATCAAAAGAAATTGATAAAGCTAATAAATCTGCCGATATCGAGGGTGCTACTAAGATAGATAGCACAAGCTTTAGTATTAAGATAGATAGTCTTACTGATAAAATATCTAAAATAACTATCAAATTTGGTACTTTTGGTGATCAAGCAATGTCATCAAAACTTATGGATCAAATTCAGGCTAACGTATACAAAGCTTCTTAGTAATGTTCAAAAAAGCTCACTTTATAATTTTATCAGTTATCATGCTGCTATCTCTGAATAGTTGTGTTGCTACTGCAATTTTAATAGGAGCAGCAGTCGTTGCTGGTGGTGCTGTATATTATGTAAATGGTGATTATATAATTGAGGTGCCCAAAGATATCCGCTCCGTATACAATGCAACTATCAAAACTATGCAGATGGATAAACAGTTTTCTCTACTTAGCCAATCATATAAAGACAAAACAGCTGAAGTCAAAGCATCTCAGAATGGTAATAATGTAACTATTAGCCTAACTAGTCTAAGTACCCGCTCTACTGAGATAAAAATTCGAGTCGGAACTCTCGGCGACGAGAAAGATTCAATAAATATAGCAAATGCCATAACCAAAAATATACCCTAGATAAGTATTTATCCAATTTTGGTCAACTTTTTCTTTTTAAAAACTTTCAAATATGTATAATTTGTGTTAATTCTGAACTGACCCAGTATTACTATATTATCATGAGTAATAAAGTACTAGACACATACTACAAAAACAATAGGCATATATGGGTGTTAGTATTATCTGGTGCTGTTATAGGAACATTAGTCGGCCTATTTGCAACATTTTTCCAATTAATCCTAGACTCAATTACTGAGCTTAAAAAAATGTTGTTTTCTTTAAGTGGTGGTAATCTATTTGTTGAAATTATAATGTCTGTTTCTCTAACTATAACTATGGTAGTGATATCAGTCCTTATAGTTAGAAAGTTTGCCAAAGAAGCTGGTGGTAGTGGTATCCAAGAAGTAGAAGGTGCGCTAAAAGGATGTCGAAAACTACGTAAAAGAGTAGTCCCTGTCAAATTTGTGAGTGGCCTTTTCTCTTTAGGTTCTGGTTTAAGCTTAGGTAAAGAAGGTCCTTCAATACATATGGCTGCTGCATTAGCTCAGTTCTTTGTGGATAGATTTAAGCTCACCAAAAAATATGCAAACGCTGTGATATCTGCTGGTGCTGGTGCTGGTTTAGCTGCTGCATTTAATACTCCTCTTTCGGGAATTGTCTTTGTAATCGAAGAAATGAATAGAAAGTTTAGGTTTAGTGTTTCAGCAATAAAATGTGTGCTTGTAGCTTGTATTATGAGTACGATTATTTCTAGAGCTATTATGGGCAATCCGCCTGCAATACGTGTCGAGACATTTAGTGCAGTTCCACAAAATACTCTTTGGTTATTTATGGTATTGGGTATTATATTTGGTTACTTTGGACTGCTATTTAACAAATCAATAATTAAAGTTGCAAACTTCTTCTCAGAAGGCTCTAAAAGAAGATACTGGACTCTAGTTATAACTGTTTGTATCGTATTTGGTGTCGGTGTGGTGCTTTCTCCAAATGCTGTAGGCGGTGGTTATATCGTAATAGCGAACGCCCTAGACTACAACTTATCTATCAAAATGCTTTTAGTTTTATTTGCGCTTCGTTTTGCCAGTGTAATTTTCTCATATGGAACAGGTGTTACAGGTGGTATATTTGCTCCGATGATTGCTCTTGGAACTGTTTTTGGACTAGCTTATGGTCTGTCTATAGCTCAGCTTTTTCCTAAGTATAATATTGATGCTGGTGTCTTTGCTGTAGCTGGAATGAGCGCTTTATTTACTGCAACAGTAGGTGCGCCACTGACTGGTATTGTACTTGTAATGGAAATGACTTGGAACTTCCACCTTTTACTTCCTTTGATGATAACCTGCTTTAGTGCGTCGATGCTGACATATATTCATCATCAAAAACCAATATATGATACTCTATTAAGACGTACTATTTCTAATGAAAGAAAGCAGCAGGCAAAGGAAAAAAATGAGCGAAACCAAAAACCAGCTCCAAATACTCAAGGACAAACTATCCCAAAAGAAGAAATATAATCATGCCATTTCTCTAATGCACTAGGACTTAGAAACACAAGCTCCTAAAAATTCAATCAATACCACATCTGAAGTTATTGGTTTTTTCAGTGAAAAAATCTATGAAATAACTAATAGTGAAGAAATAACTAGCAGTTTAAAATATTTAAATAATAATTTATCCAAACTTGATACAACTGATAAAAGAATTGTATATCTAACAACAAAGCAAAAAGATAAACTAAGCAAAATACCAAAAAACGAATATGTTGCATACAACAAACTACTATCACAAGCTCAAAATATTTGGACAAAAGCTCGTAAAGATAATGACTTTGAAGTATTTGCTCCATATCTAGAAGAGATTATAAAGTATCAAAAAAATATATAAAAAGATTTGGTTATAATGAGCATCCCTATGATGTGCTTCTTGATGATTATGAAGAAGGTATGACTGTTGCAAAATTAGAACCTTTCTTTGACAGTCTAAAAGAAAGAATAGTACCTCTTCTATAAAAAATAAAAGATGCTGATCAAGTTGATACTAGCTGTATTAATAAAGCATATAATATCGATAAGCAAAAAGAGTATTCTCAGAAAATAGCTAAGCAATTAGGATTTAACTTTGATAGTGGTATTCTAAAAGAAAGTGCTCGCCCATTTACTCTAAATTTCAATAAATATGATGTCAGAATGACAACACGTTATATTAAAGATCTTTTTACATCTTCATTATTTGGTACTATTCATGAAACTGGCCATGCCATGTATGAGCAAAATATTGGTGATAATATCTATGATACTATACTAGGCACTGGTGTTAACTTAGGAGTACACGAATCACAATCACGATTTTATGAAAACTTAGTCGGTAAAAATAAAGCATTTTGGGATAGTAACTTTAGTGAATTACAAAGCTTATTTGCTGAAAACTTGGCTAGCGCTAATGAAGAAGTATTCTATAAAGCTATTAACAAAGTTAGCCCTAGCCTAATCCGTGTAGAAGCAGATGAATTAACATATTCTCTACATATATTAGTACGATTTGAGATAGAAAAAGAAATTTTTGAGAAAGATATCGATGTTAGAGAGTTACCAAAGCTATGGAATGATAAATATCAAAAATACTTGGGCATTAGTCCGAATAATTTCTCTGATGGAATATTACAAGATGTTCACTGACCTGCTGGATTGTTTGGCTATTTCCCAACTTATGCTCTTGGCAGTGTATATGCTTCACAGATTTTTTATTATATGAATAAAGATTTTGATGTAAATAATACTATTAGAGAAAATAAACTAGAACTAATACTTAGCCTCTTAACTAAGCATATACATCAGTTTGGTAGTCTAAAACCTACTGATGAAATTATCTATGATATGTGTGGGGAGTATCTAAACGCTAAATACTACATTGATTATTTGGATGATAAGTTTTCTAAAATTTACAATTTAAAATAATATTGATATCAGTATCTTTCTACTCTAGCCTTTGCAACAAATATTAGCGATAATATAAGCATTAAAATCTAATTATTAGTATTTAAATATCAAAACCAAATGCTTATTTTGGTGAGTATGGAGGTCAATTTGTACCACAAAGTACTCGTTCCAGCTCTCGATCAACTAGAGCAAGAATTTATAAAAGCACAGTCTGATGAGGGTTTTAAATAAGAGTTTAAAGAACTTTTACAAGAGTAATGCAGGTCACCCAACTGCTTTGACAAAAACTAGAAATATAGTCAAAAACACAAAAACTAAATTATATCTAAAACGCGAAGATCTGCTCCACTGCGGTGCTCACAAAACCAATCAAGTACTTGGTCAAGCGCTACTTGCCAAGAGAATGGGTAAAAATGAGATAATTGCAGAAACAGGAGCTGGTCAACATGGAGTTGCAACGGCTTTAGCGTGTGCTTTACTTGATCTAAAGTGTAGAGTATACATGGGTGCTAAAGATGTTGAACGTCAAAGTCCTAATGTTTTTAGAATGAGATTAATGGGTGCTAAAGTCATACCTGTACATAGTGGTTCAGCAACACTTAAAGATGCTTGTAATGAAGCTCTAAGAGATTGGTCTGCAAACTATAACAAAGCTCACTATCTATTAGGCACTGCGGCAGGACCTCACCATTTTCAGATCCATTGGCAGATGGCCCAACAATTCAAGGAGCTAATCTTCGTGCTCTAGAGAGTGGCGTAACTCCTAAAGATTGTTTTGATATCCTCACAAAAATAAGAGTAAAATACCCGCATATTCCCATAGGCTTATTGCTTTATGCTAATTTAGTTTATGCAAATGGTATAGAGAATTTTTATCAAAAATGTTTAGCTGTAGGTGTTGATTCTATACTTATAGCTGATGTACCAGCTCATGAATCTAAAGAGTTTCGCGATATTGCTAAAAGAGTAGGTATATCTCAGATATTTATCGCTCCACCTGATGCTAATGAGACTACTCTTAAACAAATGTCTGAACTTGGAAGTGGTTATACGTATTTACTATCGAGAGTTGGTGTAACAGGTGCAGAAACTGCAGCAAATATGCCCGTAGAAGATGTATTAGCTAAAATCAGAGAGTATAATGCACCTAAGCCAATCTTAGGTTTTGGTATCTCTAAACCAGAGCAAGTACAACAAGCAATCAAAACGGGTGCTGCTGGTGCAATTTCAGGTTCTGCAACAGTGAAAATAATTCAAAACAATCTCTCAAATAAAGTAAAAATGCTTAGCGAGCTTGGATGTTTTGTTAAAGAAATGAAAGCCGCAACTAAAGATAATTAAAGATCAGCTTGCTTCTGTAAATTATAATTCTTCCTCCAAATTACATAACCATAGATAGCATTTATTAATGCTACAATTTTTGTAATAATCACAGGAATAATCGCAATGGTAATTGCTGAGTCCAAAATTCCATCAACCCAAATTGAAATTGTCAAAACATCTACAGCTAACCACAGTATCCAAAACTCTTTAAATAACAATACTGTAAGTATAAAAGCTATAATTGAAGTAACTTCAACAATAGCATCTGCGACCAACCCCACATTTTGACCAAAGTATAAATGTAAAACAAAATACCCATATATAGTCGATACCACAGCTATAAAAACCAAAATACTTATAAACTGTACTCTTGTTAATTTTTTGATTTTAATTTGTTTTTCTTTAGTTGTGTTTTTGGGTCTAGTCCAGTTATACCAACCATAAAACTGTATTGGACACAAAAAAAGTACGGCAAGAAGTAATTGGCCATAAACTTGGTTTTGATATGAGATTACAGCATACATAACTGCTGCTATAAGCCCTAAAATATAGTTAAAAACTTTTCCTTTAGCTGCTAATATCAAATTTGTAATACTAATAACAGAGAATATTAGTATAAATGCGCTACTCCCACTGATAGATGCCGCAACAACAGTTAATATTATACAGCTAACTAGCCAGCTAACCTCTCTTTTGCTCCAACCAGTAAAAGTATTTTGTAATATATTCATTTTATAAGTTAATAGAATATTTAGGATTGTATTTTAGAACTCTTGATAGCAAGCTACAAGTACTATTTAGTATTCGTGAAGAATGTAAAACTAAAAACACCATATAAAACACATTAAAACTTATCTATATTTTTTTTCCAATAAGCTTAATTTATTACTTGAAAAATAGCAAAGTATCCTTAAATATATAACAGATGCTGTTTCTTAGGGGGAAATAATGGATATAAATAAATTTACAATAAAACTACAGGAAGCATTAGCAGAAGCTCAATCTTATGCTTTTCAGCAAAAAGCTACTGAGTTTACATCCGCACACACGCTAAAAGCTCTTTTGGAGCAAAATGATAGTGTTGTAATAGCAATATTAAGTGTTTGTGGCATCAATACACAAAACTTTATAAAAGCTGTAAATGATATGGTTGATAGTGTTGCGGTACTATCTGGAGAAGGTAATCCTCAAGTAGCGCCATCTAGAGATTTGATACCTACATTGCATAAGATACAAGAGCTTACTAATAAAAATGGCGATGAGTTTGTTTCAAGTGAAGTTTTCTTATTAGCTACTTTAGAAGACAAAAGTTTAATAGGACTGTATAACAAGTTTGGTATAACAAAAGAAAAACTTACAAAAGCAGTCAATGATTATCGTGGAGGGGAAAAAGTGAGTAGTCAAAATCAAGAAAATATGAAAGGTGCATTAGACAAATACACAGTAGATCTAACAGATCTAGCAAGAAAAGGAAAGATTGATCCTATTATTGGTAGAGATAGTGAAATTCGTAGAACTATACAAGTACTACAAAGAAGAACTAAGAACAATCCTGTGCTTATAGGTGAGCCTGGTGTTGGTAAAACTGCTATTGTAGAAGGCTTAGCTCAACGAATAGTTAATGATGAAGTACCAGAAGGTGTCAAAGGCAAAAAAGTATTATCTTTAGATATGGGTGCATTATTAGCTGGTGCTAAATTTAGAGGAGATTTTGAAGAACGTCTAAAATCTGTTTTAAAAGAACTCTCAAAACAGGAAGGAAATATAATTCTATTTATAGATGAGTTACATACTATGGTTGGAGCAGGTAAAGCAGAAGGATCTATGGATGCTGGCAATATGCTTAAACCAGCTTTGGCTCGTGGTGAACTAAAATGTGTAGGTGCAACGACTCTAGATGAATATCGTGAGTATGTTGAAAAAGATCCTGCACTTGAAAGAAGATTCCAAAAGGTGCTAGTTGATGAACCAACTGTTGAAGATACTATTGCTATCCTTAGAGGTCTAAAAGAAAGATATGAACTACATCATGGTGTGAATATTACAGACTCTGCTATTGTGAGCGCTGCTACTTTATCACATAGATATATTACAGATAGACAACTACCTGACAAAGCTATTGATTTAGTAGATGAAGCAGCTAGTCAAATTCGTATGGAAATAGACTCTAAACCTGAAAAAATGGAGAGCTTGTACCGTAGAATTATCCAACTAAAAATGCAACGTGAGCAGCTAAAAAAAGAAAAAGATGAGGCTACTAAGAAGCGTTTAGAGATATTAGAAACTGAAATCAAAGGCTTAGAATCTGAATATCAAGGTTTTGAGGAGCTTTGGAAAGCAGAGAAGCTTAAGATGCAAGGTACAAGCAAGCTAAAAGAAGAGCTTGAGAAAGCTAAGTTTGAGCTGGAGAAATACCAAAGAGCTGGTGATTTGAGCAAAATGGCTGAGCTACAATACGGTAAAATACCAGAACTTGAAGCTCAAATTAAACAAATTGAAAATACTGAGGCAGAACCTTCTGAGAATAAACTTGTAAGAACATCTGTTACAGAAAATGAAATTGCTGATGTAGTTTCTAAAGCTACTGGAATACCTGTATCTAAGATGATGGAAGGAGAGAAAGATAAACTTCTAAATATGGAAAGCTTCCTACATAAAAGAGTAATTGGTCAAGATCAAGCAATAAAAGCTGTATCTAATGCTGTGAGAAGATCTCGCTCTGGATTATCAGATCCAAATAGACCTATAGGTTCATTTATGTTCTTAGGTCCAACAGGTGTAGGTAAAACTGAGCTTACAAAAGCATTAGCAGAATTCTTATTTGATGATGAAGATGCAATGCTTAGAGTAGATATGTCTGAGTTTATGGAGAAACATTCTGTAGCTAAACTAATCGGAGCTCCTCCAGGATATGTTGGTTATGAGCAAGGTGGTTATTTAACTGAGCATGTTAGAAGAAAACCTTATTCTGTAATCCTACTTGATGAAGTTGAAAAAGCTCACGCAGATGTATTTAACATCTTGCTGCAAGTATTAGATGATGGGCGACTAACTGATGGTCAAGGTAGAACAGTTGACTTTAAAAATACTGTAATAGTTATGACTTCTAACCTTGGTTCGCATAGAATCCAAGAAATGCAAGGTCAAGACTATAACACAGTCAAAGATGCTGTAATGGAAATGGTACTTAGCCACTTCAGACCTGAGTTTGTAAATAGGGTTGATGATGCTATTGTATTTGAACCTCTAAACAAAGAGATGATAACTGAAATAGCTAAGATACAAATTAAACGCTTAGAAAAACGTCTAAAAGATCTAAATATAGGTTTAGAAGTAACAGCTAAAGCTATGGATAAATTAGCTGATGCTGGTTTTGATCCTGTATTTGGTGCTAGACCACTTAAAAGAGCTATCCAAAGCAACTTAGAAAATCCTCTAGCACTTAAACTGCTTGATGGTGAATTTAAGGCAGAAGATAAGATAGTTGTTGATGTAGATAGTGACCACAATATAGTTTTTTCTAAGTAAATAAATTCTTTTGTATATTTCTTTAAATTTTCTTCTTAGTTGGTAAAAAATAACAAGTACTTGTTATTTTCTGATAATTTACTATTTCCTAATAGCTTATATACTATAATCTTGCTATGTATGTGATATCCCGGGATGGTGCTCTTCTTCAGCTGCTTGGGCTTATGCACCAGGCACAGATACTGCTTGGCAACAGGCTTGGACAGAAGGATGTGAAAACCCAGGACCATCTCCAGAACCTACAACAGAAAAAACAATCTCTGTAAAACTATCTGGAGATAGTTTACCTGCTGATGAAAAAATTGAATTCTCAGCGAATGGTAAATCTTATACTGTCACAAATAATCAGGTAACATTACCGTACTCAGATAATCAAACTATCCATTACGCTATTAGTACAACTAATGGTTCTATTTCTCCAAACTCTTTTGCTATGACAAAAGATTCTAGCTCTATAAATTTAACATATACAAAGCAACTAGCTCCAGTACCTGGCAAGTGTGACACATCCCTACAGATGTTAAAGACTTTATCCCTAATGGTCAAGGTGGCTTCTGGGGTGGTTATAGTAAAAGTGCTTTTTTAAATTTGATGGTTCTATATATCAACTTCTAAATGATTACTAGACTAGTGCTTCTCCTGCTGATAGTTCAGCTTGAGTACTATGTGAAGCTGTAGTACAAGCTCAAGTAAATATCAAAACTACAGGATTACCTGAAATTGTAGATAAAGTTGATGTTAAAATTGGTTCTCAAACATACACTATAAACCCTAATAACCCAACACCTATAACAGTGGCTAAAGGTTCTTATGATGTTTCAGTTAGTAGTGTTTTAAGCTCTGATGGTTCAAAGAACTATGTTGCTAAAACTATTACACCCAACCCCGTAGTAGTTAATGAAGAAACTACAGAGATAAACCTAAATATACGCTTCCAAGCAGAAGATGTTAAACCTGCTAATATTAGTTTCAATGTTAAATTCCCTGAAGATGCTTCTCCTAGCAAAACTGTAACAGCAGAAAGAATATCTTCTAATGGTGACAAGTACGGTGATTCTATAAATTTGGATAGTGGTTCAAATACAACAACTATTCCTTCAAAAGGTGAATTTACTATAAAACCTGAAAGCTATGAAATAGCTGGTGCTTGGCCTGAAAAAGTCATTGGCGGATACACAGCTTCTTGGGGTGCAGACTGGAATCATAAAATAACTTCGATAGATAATATGGGAGAAAATGGTTATAACATTGCTCTATTAGCCTTTGGTAAAGTCATAAATACAAGTGTTGGTATGTTCGACGATGCTACAATATGCGCAAGTGGATATACTTGGGATTATGACTATACCAAAAAAGATGCTCCTTTAGTTATTATGTCATTTGGTGGTATCACTCATGAGAATACATGGGCACCAGATCTTTCATCAGATCAATCTATAAATACAATAGCTGCAAAGACGGTAGCTTTTGCTGCTGAAAATCATATAAATGGTGTTGATTTTGATTTAGAAGGTGCTAGTACAGGAATATCAGATGCAGATGTTGTTTTGGTTGATGGTGTGCAAACATATCCTAAAATAACTAAATTAATTACAGCAATTAGAGAAGCTACAAATAAACAAGCTGATAAGTTCCCTAGAGGATTTTTTATAACAGCTGCTCCTCAAACAGATGGTAATGATCTATACTGGGATGTAAGTGGTAATAAAAAGTTTGATAGTATGCTTAAGGCAGATGCCTGCGGTGGTCATGAGTGTTTTGATTCAATATTTGTTCAAAACTATAACTCAGCAAAAATGAATCCAAATACAGCTCATGATATAGTAACTAGATTGCTTACTGCAGGCAAAAATCCTAAGACAAAATTTGTAATGAGTTATGATCTTGCTAGTGGTGAATGGGCTAATAACTATCCTGTAATTGGATGGGGATCTGAAACAAATGGTTCAGATGCTCCGATAGTATCTGCTACAAAATTTGCTAAAGAACATCAAAACATTGGTGCTTTTGTATAGCAAGCAGAACAAGATAAGTTTGGTGGCGCAAGTAATAGAGGTGATATGAATACAGGTAAAGATTCTTACAGTTTTGCTCATGCAATGAAAGAAGTTTACAATATAAAGTAATCACTAAACTATCATAAAACCTTAATTTAACCTTCTTCTTTCTGATAAAATATCTTCTAAGAATAATTCTCACAATATATTTATCAATATGGATCTTTCTAACATCAAAATCATGCTACTTGGCTCAGGTGAGCTTGGCAAAGAATTTATCATGGCAGCTCAAAGACTAGGTATACACACTATAGCTGTAGATCGTTATGAAAATGCTCCAGCAATGCAAGTAGCTCATGAGAGCTATGTTATAGATATGCTAAATGCTGATACTCTTCAAGAACTAATATTGGCAAAAAAACCAACTTATATAGTTCCTGAAATTGAAGCTATAAATACTGATAGCTTAGTAAAGTTAGAGGCTCATAACTTCAATATTGTCCCATGTGCCAAAGCTACAAAGCTCACTATGGATCGCCAAGGTATAAGATCTCTAGCAGCTAATGAACTTAGTCTAGCAACATCTAAATTTGCTTTTGCTAATAGTCAAAAAGAGTATCTTGATGCTGTTGAGATTATTGGACTACCATTTGTAATTAAGCCAGTAATGAGCTCATCAGGCAAAGGACAATCTATAGTCAAAGAACATGGCGTAATTCAAAAAGCTTGGGATTATGCTCAAAGTGGCTCTAGAGGTCATACTAAAGGTGTAATTGTAGAGCAATTTATAGATTTTGATTATGAAATTACTCTTCTAACTGTTAGACATAAAGATGGTACTTCATTTTGTGATCCTGTCGGACATATACAAAAAGATGGTGACTATAGGTTCTCTTGGCAACCTCATGCAATGTCGGATATAGCTTTAGCGAAATCTCAAAAGATCGCTAAAGAGATCACAGATGCTCTAGGAGGATATGGTGTTTTTGGTGTTGAATTATTTATAAAGGGTGATGAAGTATTTTTTAATGAAGTCTCTCCTCGCCCTCACGATACAGGCATGGTAACACTTATATCACAAAACATTAATGAGTTTGAATTACATCTGCGTGCAATATTAGGGTTACCGATACCGAAAATACAAACTCTTCAACCATCAGCATCTGCCGCTATATTACTTGAAGGAGAGTCTACAGATCCAAGCATATTAGGCATTGATGAAGCTCTAACTGATTCAAGTATAGATATTAGAATTTTTGGTAAAAAAGAAATTCATGGTAAACGCCGTATGGGAGTAATTTTAACTAAGGGTCAATCAACACAACAAGCTTTAGATGCTTCTAAAAAAGCCCTAAGCAAAATCTATCTAGCATAAAAATCAAAGCTTCCTAACTAGATTGATACCATCTCCTATAGGGATAATACAACTCTCCACCCTATTATCATTATGAATTAATTTATTTAACTCTCTTATAACCAAGGTGTTTTGCTCATTGTTATACTCATCTGCAACTCTACCTGACCAAAGCACATTATCTATTGCGATAACGCCACCTGAATTTATCAGATTTAAAGCTTTTTCATAGTAGTTAATATAACTTGGTTTATCAGCATCTATATATACAAAGTCAAACTTCTTAGCTTGCTTCTCAAACCTTTCTAAAGTTTTTAAAGCAGGAGCAATATTAAGATTAATTTTATGCTCAACGTTTGCTTCTTGCCAAAAGTGTTTGTATGGCTTGATATATTCATAACTAATATCACAGGCCTCTAGTTTACCTTCAGCGGGTAATACTTGAACCATAATCAATGTTGAAAAACCTCTAAAACACCGATTCCTAAGACATTTTTTGCATTAATCATTTTGATAAAGAGACTAATAAGCTATAACTGATTAGGTGAACTAAGCATATGACTTAACTCATCATTTGCTGCTTTATCAAAGAGCTCCTGTGCAGTTTTATCTAGTTTTACTGAATTATCATTTATATATTGATTAAGGATAGAGTTACTAAACAACGATGCTATAGACATAAAAGATATAAGCTAATTTAGCGATACGATAGTAATAAGTTTAGAGAATCACAAATAAAAAGACAAAAATTGTGTAGTAAAATGGCTACTTAATTTTAGTAATAGAAAATGTCCAAAACCAGAAAATAAGAGCATAAACACCCCACCATTCGACAATATTATGATTAACTGTTGTCTGATCCATAAATACTGACCATATCGAAAAAGCTGCTGTTATGAAAATGGCAAATCTACGCAAAATAAGTGGTACTTTGTTAAGTCGATCTGAATACTTATATTCGATAATTGTATACCAAACCTGACAAATACTCATTAGCACAAAGAACACAGCAACACCCTTTAGGTGAACTTTCATAAGAGTCTGCTGACCATCAATTACTGAAGTCCCAACTATTAAGCCAATACAACCAACAGATGCTAAGAAAAGCATAACTTTACCTTGCTTAATTATTGATTTTTTATTATCACTTATTTGAACAAGCAACTGCGTGATAAAAAAGAAAATCACTGCCATAAGTGTAGCAGCAGGTATTAGTATAGCTTTGAGCATATACTTCTCATACGATGTAAATCCAGCATGCGTAATATCAGAACAACCAGAAATAAATGGATTACATAAGGTATTGTTTCCATCTGTAATAGATACCAGATATGTTACAAAAAACAAAACAGCTACAGATATTGTCGTCGCAGCGATTAATTTTCTTGGGTCAAGTTCAGCTTTCATTTTTAACCAAGACATTATTATAAATACTATGCTAATAGTATCACTTGTTAATAGATATTTCTAATTTTAGCTCTTTTATTTTCTGTAATAGATGTATGAAAAATGTAGGCTTTGTGCCATATAATCGACAAAATAGATTAATATTTACCTTTTTCATATCTATGCTATAATTTGTGGGTTTCTTTTAAAAAAGTAAAATAACGAAAGGATTTAGTAAAATGCCATTTGTAGTTACTGAAAATTGTATCAAATGTAAATATGGTGACTGTGTAGAAGTATGTCCTGTTGACTGTTTCTATGAAGGTCCTAACATGTTAGTAATAAACCCAGATGAATGTATCGACTGCGCTCTTTGTGAGCCCGAGTGTCCTGTTGATGCTATCAAATCTAGCGAAGATCTTACAGAGAGCCAAGAGCAAATGCTTGATCTTAACAGAGAGTTGGCTAGTATTTGGCCAAATATCGTCGAAAAATGCGATCCTTGTGAAGATGCTGATAACTGGGCATCTGTTCCAGATAAGTTAAAATATTTAGAAAAATAATCTTTTATATTTATCTAAGAATCTTATTTTATTTTCTTCATAAGCTTATTTTTGTCGGCAGCTATTTGTAAAAAGTGTATAATGACGCTAATAATTTTAAGCTTTTGTACAAACTGATAGTTAAATAAAACTACTAAAAATTTATGGAGAGTCTTTAAATGAAATCTTTTTTTAAAAAGATTTGGAATATTCTAATGTGGGCTAGGATGACTGCTTTCCAACTCTACTCATTTGCTGTTATTGGTGGTTGTAGTATCCTTATAAATATATTCGCTTTTTTTAATCTTCCTATTGCTTGGAGAATGGCTGTCTGTAAAGTTTGGACTTATCTTTATTGGATAGGGATGCTTGTTTTCTTACAAGTGTATATTTGTGTAAGTGGTCGTATTAACATCGACAAAGATTATCCTTGTATATATGTATCTAAACACCAATCAATGCTAGAGACTTTTATGTTTTATGGTTTAATTGGTAAATGTCATTTTATTATGAAAAAAGAACTTTTTGATGCTCCAATCTTCGGTACAGCAATGAAGAATTTAGGCAGTATAGCTATAGATAGAGATAAGCCAAGAGAGTCATTTAAAAAAGTTGTTACAGATGGTAAACAAAGTCTAGTAGATGGAATCAATGTTGTAATTTTCCCAGAAGGTACGCGAGTTAATATTGGTGAATATCCAGAGTTCCGACGCTCTGCAATGAAACTAGCAGCTGATGCGAATACTTATATTATTCCTGTTGCTCATAGCTTTGGTAGATTTTTCCCTAAAAAGTGGGGACAAGTTATTAAACCTGGTATTGCTAGAATGGATTTTGGTAAACGCATAGATCCTAGGGATTTTGACTCGAAGACTCTAACTACTTACTGTCATAAGGTAATAACGGAAAAAACAAAAGAGTTTAAAGGTTAAATAAGAGGTCAATCAGATGAAAAAATTTCTTCATCTACTATTACTAGCAAGAATGCAAGTCTTCAAAGTCTATGGATATATAGTTCTACTGTTTTCTTGTTTGCTGATGAATACTGTTGGAGTATTAGGAGCATCATTAAAAGTTAGGCTATTTGTCTGTTGGATATGGTCTTGTTTGTATCGTCTAGGAACTTTGGTTATATTGCAAATATATGTAAAAGTTGAGGGTAAAGAAAATATCCCTGACTATCCTTGCATTTATGTTTCTAAGCACCAATCAATGTTGGAGACTTTTGTATTTTATGGTCTTGTGCATGATTGCTGTTTTGTAATGAAACAAGAATTACTAAAAAAGCCAATATTCGGTAAAACAAATATATTTGCTGAGGCTATTGGTGTAGATAGATCAAAAGGTCTTTCTGCAATCAAAAAAGTTTTAGAAGATGGCAAAGATAGAATAGAAAACAAAAACTTAAGTATTATAATATTCCCAGAAGGTACAAGAGTTCCTGTCGGTGAATATCCTAAGCTTCATCGTTCTGCAATGAAATTAGCCAAAGTATCAAATGTTCCAATAATACCTGTTGCTCATAACTTTGGAGTATATTTTGGTCGCAAAAAAGGTGACTTTGTGAAGCCTGGTATCGCTAGAATGTCTTTTGGAAAACCTATTGATCCAAAAGATTACTCTGTCGCTGAGTTAACTGATCTTTGTTATGACATCATCAACGATAAAACTAAGTCTTATGGTGGCTAATCAAATATCTATTTGATACAAAATTCTGCAATAATCGGATTATGATCTGATATTTTTTTGCAATCTAAAGCAGATGCTTTTTCAAGATTTAGACCTCTATATAATACAAAATCTAAATGATTGCTCTGAAAGGATTTGACTAATTGAGGCTCATCTATAAAAGCTACTTTAAAACTAAATTCTCTACAGAAATCTTTGATTAATTTAACTCGTCTTCTATTCCAAGTGTTAAAATCACCTGCAATTATAATAGGATGTTTATACTTCTCTGGAGAGATATATTCTTTTATTTTCTCAAATTCATATTCATAAACTTTATTGCTTTTGAAATTGATTGCATGGATATTCACGACAACAACTTTTGTGCCCTCTATATTTAAATGTGTAATCAAAGAAGCTTTGTGGGTGTTTATTACAGACTCTCGATGAGTTGTAAGTATTTTGACATTTTTTATCACTGGGAAATGACTAACTGTAGCTACCCCATAGTTATGTGAGCGCAACACAATGTTAGAAGCAAAGTTTATATCAAATTTGTCTATAGGAAATTTAGTATCATGCTGGTGTACTGCTTCTTGTAGACAAAAGATATCAATATTGTGATTAAAATATGTATACCTGATATAGGCTTTGAATGTTTCTGTATCTTTATAGTCAATTTTGTATGAGTTCCAACTCATTAAGCAGAATTCTGTAGATTGATTTTGTTGTGAGTCTCTTTCAAACATTTAATCAACTAGAGTTGAAGTTGAATCATCATAATTTCATTATATATTAAAAATACTTATACAGTTAGATCAGTGAGGGTTTCTAGCTATAAACCTTAGAACTATATAACCACAAATTCCTGAGAGTAAAGAACCTACTATCACACCTACTTTGATTGCATTAAGGGTATAGTTATCATCAAAAGCAAGGGTTCCAATAAATAAACTCATGGTAAAACCTATACCACATAAAAGGCTTATACCATATATCTGAGAACTCGAAAAAGATTCTCCTAGCTTAAATAATTTTAGCTTCTTTGAAATCGCTAATATTGAAAAAATACATAACTGCTTACCAACAAATAGTCCCAATATAATACCTAATGTAATTGGCTCAAATATTATAGAAATACTCATCCCTGAAAAATTGATACCAGCATTGGCAAATGCAAATACAGGTAATATAAAATAGATAACCCAAGGATGAAGAGACTCTTCCATAAAATTAGCTGGAGAATCTTTGTCATTCTCTCTAAATGGAATACACAGAGCTGTTGTGAAACCAGCCAAAGTTGCATGAACTCCAGACTTAATCGTACAAAACCAAGCAAAAAAACCAAGAACTACATATACAGAACTTCTATTAACTTTAAATACCCTATTACAAATAATCATTGCCAATATAAAAAGAGTCCCTAAAGATAGAGAAAGTAATGATAGCGACTTGGTATAAAATATCGCAATAATTACTATTGCAGCTATATCATCAAAAATAGCGATTGTAACAACCAGTAGCTTTAGCTTTGCTGGGATTCTTGAACTAAGTAGAGCTAATATACCTAAGGTAAATGCTATATCTGTTGTAGAAGGTATTGCCCAACCTGTGATATTAGCATCATAGTTAATTGATAAATATATCAAACTTGGAACTGCTAATCCTGCAAGAGCTGCTATAGCCGGTATTATAATATTAGAAGGCTTTGATAATGCTCCTGAAATTATCTCTCTTTTGATTTCTAAACCGATATATAAAAAGTACATAGCCATCAAACCATCATTAATCCAATGCATCAAATTTTTGTCAATAACAAGGTTTTCAATTCCTAGTTTGACATTGATTGTCTCGAGCATTCCATAGTAGATAGATAATGGTGAATTATTTATAAATATTGCAACAAAAGCTGCAGCAAAGAGAGTTAATCCTCCGACTATCTCTTGATTATTTTGGTTTGCACTCATAGTTATAGTATCTAAAAGATTTCAATAGTATTAATTATCTAATAGCTTGAGGTATAATTCTACTCATGCAAAAACTAATTTTTGTACTCTATGATAAATAATCTTCCCAAAGCTTAGTACGCTATAGCTCATATCAAAGAAATCAAATCTAAACCTATCAAACTAGAATGACTCGATAAAAATCTTGTTTTATGGAAAGATGATGAGAAAATAATAGCTATGGAAAATCGCTGCTCTCATCGTAGTGCAGAATTAAGTTTAGGCAAAGTATGTGATAGCACTATAACTTGTCCTTTTCATGGTTTTAGATTTGACGCACAAGGCAACTGTATATACACACCAGAAACTCAAGGTACTCTATCCCAAAACTACAAGTAAAAAGCTATCCAACAAAAATTGTCGCTGACATGATTTGGATAAATGTTTTTGATGAAGAACTAGATAATTGCTACACTTTTGAATTTGCACAAAACCTATATAATGATTTTGCTGGTAAGTACTCTCTTTTGACGGACACATGGAACAACAATATCCGCCACTGTATCGAGAACCAACTTGATTATACTCACTTAGCTACTGTGCATAAGAGATCTATCGGCAGAGGATACAAAATCCCCCAAGATATAAAGCTAAATATAAGTGATGAATATATAGAAGCACTAAAAAATCAACGCTTAATGCTAAAGTACATCTTTCCTAACTTTTGGTTACTTAATAATGCTGATAAACTTAAAATTTGTGTTTATTTTGTACCTATTAATGAGCATCAAATTAAGCTATATTTAGTAAACTACCGTAAGTTTTTGACTGGTAAAATCATCAAACCTATCGCAGATATAGTATTTAGTATCACCAATAAATATCATTCTCAATGAAGATAAAAGAGTTATTAAAACCCAGAAATACGATGAAAAATACGCTACTGCAGATTTTCTATTACGTCATGATCAAATTATCAAAGAATTTAGAAAAATTTGGCATACTCCAGATTAAAATATTTCTCAAAAGTTTGTAAATACTATACAATCAAAAAATACTCTATTAACTTATCTATGATTATGAAATACAGTTTACCTGTTAGGGTTCTACATCGCTTATTAGCTTTTTTGATAATAGCTCAACTTATTTTGGGTTTCGGTTATGCTTATGGTTTATTTGATTCAAAATGGATTATGACCTTGCATAAGTCTTTTGGTTTAGTCACTTTCTTTGTGATACCTCTTTTGGTTGTTGCTAAATTTTTTAGTATCAAACCGCCATATAACCCACTACTACCATTATTACAGTTAATCATAGCTAAAATTGTACATCTTGGTTTATATATTTCAGCATTTGGCATGGTTTTTTCGGGAGTGGTTGGCTCGATGCTAATGGGTTATCCATGGAAGATATTCTTTGTGATACCTTTTCCAGAAATCGTGACTCCAAACTTTGAGTTAGGTAGCAAAATTTTTAGTTATCATTATATCTTTGCATCAGTTTTATTAGTGCTAGTAGTACTACATATAGTTGCCGCTCTACACCATCAATTAATAGTAAAAGATAATATCTTAGCTAGAATGAAATAGTAACTAACAATACCAATCATATTCAAATTTGTTTAACAATACTTTAAAATCTCAACTGATAATACAAATCAAAGGAATAAAAGTGAAAAAACTAACAATTGCTATCTCATCTATACTTTTATCAACAGCTGTATTTGCTGCTGATGCACCAACTACTACGGCAAATAGTGCAAAAGCTGAGTCAAATGGCGTAGATATGGGCAAAGTCAGCTACCTGATAGGTAGAGGCGTAGGTGAGCAACTAAGCAAAGGAAAAATAACTATTGACCAAGCAAACTTCGACAAAGGTCTGCAAAGTGCTCTTGCTGGTCAAAAGTCTGAAATAACTGAAGCTAAGGCTCAGCAAATCACGCAAGCATTCCAAAAGGAAATGATGGAAAAAATGCAAAAAGCTCAGATTGAGGCAGCTAAAAACAATCTTAAACTAGCTAATGACTTCCAACAAGCTATTGCTAAAGTTGACGGTATCAAAGAGGTCGGTGGTAGCAAGGGTGTATATATCCAAGTTCTAAAACAAGGAGACGGTGCTCAACCTACTAAAAGTGATTCAGTAACTGTTAACTACAGAGGAACTACTCCTACTCAAGCTTATGCAGATGATAAAGAAGCTGCTATAAAAACTATCCAAGAAGGTAATCTAATTGGTGACCAGTTCGACAGCTCATACGATAGAGGCACACCTGCTACTTTCCCACTATCAGGCGTAGTTAAGTGTTGGCAAGATGCTATTCCTCAAATGAAAGTTGGCGAAAAAGCTATAGTATACTGTGCTCCAGACACAGCTTATGGCACTAGTGGTAATGCTGCTATTGGACCAAATCAGCTACTTTCTTTCCAAGTTAAAATTTTAAAAGTTAACTCTTAAACAGAAATATATCTTAACTATTTTTCTACCTACTTTTCTTCAAGTCTTTGATTTAGCTACATAGAGCATTTTAGAAAGATCTATATTTTATAAAGAAGTTACTATCAACCTAAATGAAATCAGATTAGAAACGTTATATACTAAGCAACTAAATAATTATTTCTTAATACCGAAAAACAATATAGTTACAAAAAAATAAACGTAAAGCACTATTACTCTCAAGTTTAGGCGGTATGCTTGAGTTTTATGATTTTATTATCTACGCTCTACTTGCTAACTATATTTCTACGCTTTTCTTTCCTATTCAGTCAGCAATTACATTTTTATTAATCGCATTTAGTGCTTATGCTGTTGGCTATCTTGCTAGACCTTTCGGGGTATTATCTTTGGTCATTTTGGTGATAAATATGGCAGAAAAAAGACTTTTACAATCTCTATTTTGATTATGGCTTTATCAATATTTTTGATTGGTATATTGCCTACTTATAGTAGTATTGGGATTATGGCACCTATATTGTTAGTACTTTGCAGAATAGCTCAAGGAATATCTGTTGGTGGTGAGATACCTGGTGCTATTACTTATGTTGGTGAGGCTGTTCCTGAGAAGCGTGGCTTTATGACTGCGGTGATTTTTGGATTCTTGATTCTTGATACTTGGTGTTGCTATAGGATTTATAGTTGAAAGTTTGCTATTAGAGCTCTTCGCAAGTCAAGATATGCTAGCATACGGTTGGCGTATACCTTTTATATTAGGTGGTCTGTTGGGGCTTGCTGCATACTATCTTAGACGTCAGCTTATTGATATCAAAGAGTTTGACCCTTTTGTGAATGAAGAGTTTTCTCTACCGATTACAAAGATGCTTCTAACTCATCGCTGGAACTTGATCTATTCAACAATCATTGTGTCATTTGGAGGTCTTTGTTTTGTGACATTATTTTTATTACTACCGGCATATTTTAGTGCCATTCTAAATCTTCACTTAGATAACTTTACATGGATTAACAGTCTTGGTGTGATTATTATTTCTATCCTTTGAGGCGCTGTTAGTCTATTTACTGATAAAGTTAGTAGAAATTTGATTTTGTTTGTTAGTATATTAGCTACCTGTGCTTTTAGTTTTGTAATTTATACTACTTATACGTCACATCAAAATTTCTATTTTATCGCAATAATCCTTAGTGCTATTTTGGTAGCTCTTTGCTGGGGCAATATACCTGCGATGTTGATTGATTTGTTTAAGCAAGATGTTTGCTATACAGGCATAGGTTTTGCATATAATCTAGGATTTGCTGTCTTTGGTGGTCTGACACCGATGATTGTAATTAGTACTATCAAATTCTCAAATAATAATCTAGCTTCGGCATATATACTAACAGCTGGTGCCATAATTACCCTGATAGCGATGATTATAAACTCTTTGATCGAGAGAAGAGCTACTGCGAAAGCTTAACTCAAGACATCTAAACTATACCAAAATAGTATAATTTATAATTCAACAAAAATTAATCATCCTTAAGTCAGCAGATACTTACAGCTTATATTTTGGTATAATATAACCATGGTCATGTAGTTTTGGATTTGTCCTAGTACACGAGTTTTCATTATGTCAAAGTGTCATAAATATCGCTAAGAAAGCCGCTGAGAATAACTCTAAAAAAAGTATCTAAAGTAGTTGTCAAAATCGGTAATTTAGCTGGTGTGGATGTTGAATCTTTTGAGTTTTAGTTCCCAGTAGCCGCAAAAGATAGTGTCTTAGAACAAGCAAAGCTAGAAATAATACATGAATAAGCTATAGCAAAATGCAAAGCTTGTGAGCATGAATTTGAATTAACCAGACTATATGAGCAATGCCCACATTGTGGCAATTTTGAGAAAGATATTCTCAAAGGTAAAGATATGCTAGTAGAATCTATAGTTTTTAATTAAGGAGTAAATTATGTGTACAACTTGCGGATGTGGAACGGATAGTAATCATCACCACCATCATCATGGTCACGAAGGAGATGCTGTAAAACTAGAAAAAGCAATCTTAGAATCCATAAGTAAATATATTGCATTAAACTTTATTGATGGGAATCCAAATATCATAAACAATAATAAATCTTATAACGAAATATATAAATTACAAAAAGATTTTATAAATGAACATAAAAAATTAGAGGAAACCATATATAAGATTATAAATACTCAGAAATAACTTAGAATATAAGATATGAATACCTAAGTTTAAAAAGGAAATAGGAAAAATCAATGAAAATACTAGAACAAGGACAATTAGCTCCAAACTTTAAATTAGAAAATCAAAATAATGAAGAAGTGTCATTAAGTGATTTTAAAGGTAAAAAGAATGTCTTAATTTACTTCTACCCAAAAGCGATGACTCCAGGTTGTACTACTCAATCTATAGGTCTAAGTAGCATTAGTGACAAATTAGCTAAGCTTGATACTGTGGTTCTTGGTATTAGTCCAGATGCACCAAAACGCCTCAAAAAATTTGAAGAAAGAGACAATCTAACAGTACAACTTCTAAGTGATGAAGATCACAAAGTTGCTGAGCAATTTGGTGTCTGGGGTGAGAAAAAGTTTATGGATAAGGTATATGATGGTATTCATAGAATTAGTTTCTTTATCGACAAAGATGGCAAGATCAATCATGTCTTCGATAAGTTTAAAACGAAAGATCATCATGAGATTGTCTTAGAGTATATTGAGAATTATAAAAACTCATAATTTTACTTCCCCTTTGGTACGAAAGGGTGGCTGTCGCAGACTGACGGGGTAGTTTTAAAACGCATAACTAACAATTTTTATGTAGTGACAGATCAATGATCTGTCAGTTATTTACCATAAATGTGATAAGACAGCACGCTGTGCTGTCACTACAAGAGGAAAAAATGCAACAGGTCATAACAAAAATTCTCGTCAATGGCATAGTTCAAGGGGTTGGATTCCGCCCTTTTATCTATTGCCTTGCCAAAGATATGGATTTGTATGGCTCGGTGCAAAACACTCCTAATGGTGTTGAAATAATACTACAATGTGATAGATCTGTTGCAGATAGTTTTGTAACTAATATGCAGGCAAAACTACCGCCACTAGCTAGTATAGAAACTATCCAAAAGACTATTTACCAAACTGAAACTAAATTTACCGATTTTAAAATTCTAGAAACTCTACAAGGCAGCTCTGCTACCAAAATTCCAGCCAATACAGCTATTTGTAATTTGTGCTTAGATGGTATTTTTAACCCACAAAATCGCTACTATCTATATCCATATACTAGCTGTACTCATTGAGGGCCTCGCTTTAGTACGATACAAAACCTACCTTATGATAGAGATAAAACTACTTATAAAGATTTTCCATTATGTGATGATTGTCTTGCTAGCTATACAACCTCATTAGATAAACATTACCATGCTCAAACCGTTGCATGTTCTAAATGTGGCCTCAACTATCACACTCTTTTGCAGAGATATCACAAGCTATCAAGGCTGGTAAAATTATCGCAATTAAAAGTCAAAATGGCTTCAAGCTAGTTGTTGATGCTACAAATACTCAAGCAGTCGAAGAACTGCGTAGAAGAAAGCTTCGCCCTAATAAACCATTTGCGCTAATGGCTCTAAATACTCAAAGTATACAAGAACATTTCGCAGAAGTTACTAGACAGCAAGATGAGTTATTAAATACTACTATTAGACTTATCGTTTTACTTAAAAGACATTCTAGTAGTAATATTAGCTCATCTATTGCACCTAATATAAATCAGCTTGGTTTTATGCTACCAACAACAGGGACTGATTATATACTATTTCATCATCGACTAGACCAACCTACTGGCTCTAGTTGGCTAAATGAGGCTTATGATTTAGCATTGATAGTTACTAGTGCAAATATCTCTGGTGAAAGCATCATTGCTAATAATGATGAAGCTCACGAAAAGCTCAAAGATATTGCTGATCTTATAGTTACAGATAATCGTGATATTGCTATAAAAAGTGATGATAGTGTCTTTCTTACTGTGATAGATAAAAATCTACCTATTAGAAGATCTCGAGGCCTTGTACCACAATCAATACAGTTATCTGAAAGCTTACCAAATATATTAGCAACAGGATCATTTTTAAAGAATACTTTTCATTTTATCAAAGACAGTCAAGCCTTTGTATCACAACATATTGGTGATATGGATAGCCAAGCTAATATAGAGCTTTTTGAGCAGTCTTTAGAGCATTTCCAAAAGATGTTTGGACTTAAGTTTAATGGTATTGCTTGTGATTTACATCCTGATATTTATACTACTCATTTTGCACAAAAATTTAATCTCCCAATTTATCAGATTCAGCATCATCAAGCCCACCTAGCAGCTGTAATTGCTGAGCATAATTTGCAAGGTCAAGCTATAGGCGTAGTACTAGATGGTTTTAGTTTATGTGAAGATGGTTTAGCTAGAGACGGTGAACTTTATCATTGTGATATTGATGGTTTAGAATTTAATAGAATTGGTGAGTTAGATCCTATCGAATATATAGGTGGTGACAAAGTTGCCAAAGAGCCTTGGCATATGGCTTTGGCAGTATGTCATAAATACAGCCTTGAAATACCTAATTATCTCAAAGAATTTCCACAAGCTGAAAATCTAATCAAACTTTTACAAAATGACTCTTTACCAAAAGGTAAAACTACAAGTATGGGCAGACTATTTGATGCTGTTTCTAGCTTATTAAATATTTGTCATATCAACACTTAGGAGGCTCAAGCAGCTATAGAATTAGAGTCTTTAGCTGATACTCCAAGCATTCAATATGACACCAAATCGGTATCATTTAAAACTAATTTAAATTTAAAAAAACTACTAAAAGTATAATAAAATGCGATAATATAAGTGTTGCTAGTAACTTATGGCACGACACTTTGGCTTATGCCCTAGCTCAGTGGATTAGTAAGTCAGCCCAACCTCGAAATATTAAGAATATAATACTAAGTAGAGGTTGTTTCCAAAATAAGCTACTACTAACAGAGACTTACCGTCAACTTAAAGAAATGGATTTCAGTATTTATATATCAGAGAAAGTTCCTCTAAATGATGGTGGTGTAAGCCTTGGACAAGCTTGGCTCGGTGCCAAAAAATATAAAAAAGGTGAGTAAAATGTGCTTAGCAATACCCGCAGAAATTGTAGAAATCAAAGAAGATAATCAAGCAATTGTTAATGTTGGCGGTGTAAAAAAAATATCTCTATAGCTCTATTAAGAGATGAAGTTCTTATCGGTGATTTTGTCATAATCCATGTAGGTTTTGCTCTTAGCAAACTAGACAAAGAAATGGCTCATCAGACTTTAGAGGATCTAAAAAGTATAATATAAAAGGGGTAATGTTATGAATTACATACAAGAGTTTAGGGCCCCGAAAATTGCAAAATCTCTTTTACAACAAATCGCTAAAAAAGTTGACCCTAATAGACAATACAATTTGATGGAATTTTGTGGTGGGCATACACATGCTTTACACCGTTATGGCATTCCTAGTCTTTTGCTTAACAATGTCAAAATGATACACGGACCAGGTTGTCCTGTATGTGTACTACCGATCAAAAGAGTCGATCAAGCAATATTTTTAGCATCACAAAAAGATGTAATCTTTTGTAGTTACGTAGATATGCTTCGTGTACCAGGATCACATCAAGACAGTCTAATCAAAGCTAAAGCACTCGGTGCTGATGTACGGATGATCTACTCAGCAGAAGATGCTCTAAAACTTGCTGAAGAAAATCCTAATAAAAAGATTATATTCTTCGCTATCGGGTTTGAGACAACTACTCCCCCAACTGCTGTGGCTATACAACTAGCTATTGCTAATAAATTAAATAATTTTCTAATACTTTGTAACCATGTACTTACACCAGTAGCTATGTAAGCAATCTTATCTGAGGATGTTAAGATTGATGGCTTTTTAGGTCCATCTCATGTCAGTGTAATTATCGGTAGTAATGCTTATGATAAAGTAACCAAAGAATATAAAAAAACCAATGGTTGTAGCAGGTTTTGAGCCTTTGGATGTACTACAATCTATACTTATGCTTATCAAGATGATTAACGCTGACAAAATAGGCGTAGAAAATCAATATACAAGGGCTGTAGTTCCAAATCGTAAATGGAGATGCTAAGGTTGTCGAGAAAGGTAAAGGAGATGGCATTTTTATCAATACAACTGGTGTTGGAGTTATCCGTGATGATTTTGTAACTAGAGATGATCTTGAAGATGGTGATGAGATTATCATCAATGGCACTCTTGGAGATCATGGTGTAGCTGTAATGTCACAACGAGCTGGTCTAGATTTTGAATGTCAAATAGTGAGTGATACAACATCTCTAGATGGTTTGATACAGTCAATTTATGACAATAAATGTCAAATAAAAACTATGCGTGATCCTACTCGTGGAGGAGCTGGTGCAACCCTAAATAAATGGGCTAATCAATACAATGTTGCTATTGAGATAGATGAAGCAAATCTTCCGGTATCGACTGAAGTTCAATCAGCATGTGAGCTTTTAGTTTTAGATCCATTATATATCGCCAATGAAGGCAAATTTTTAATCGCTTGTAAGCCTAGTCAGACTCAAAAGGTTTTAGACTGCTTAAGGGATCATCCATTAGGAGAAAATGCCCAAGTGATAGCAACCGTAATAAAAAGTGAGCAATCTCAAGTCTTTATGAAAACCACATTTGGTGGCAAAAGACGTGTAGATTGGTTAAGTGGTGAGTAATTACCAAGAATATGTTAAGGAGAGTAATATGAGTCAGTTTTATTTCTTAAAACATGATGATCTAGATAGAATGTTTTCTTACTTCTCAGGGCAAGGCTATGAAGTTATGGCGCCAGCAGTTAGAGATAAAACTATTGTTTATGACAATATAAACAATGCAAGTGAGCTTCCATGGGGTTATGTAGATATACAAGAGCCTGCAAAACATGAAGTCCTCAAAACAGATGTAAAAAAAGCTTTTGGCTGGAGTGTACCAGTTCAGTCTGTTAAGCCGATGCTTTTTGAAGAGAAAAAAACACTCTGGAAAGTCTCTCGTGATGAGAGTGGCAAACTAACATTCAATCAAAGCTTAAATAATAAAAAATATACTGTACGAGGTGTTAGACCTTGTGATCTAAGAGCCATTGAAATTCAAGATAGAGTATTTGTTGAAAATGCTTATCCAGCTGTTAAAAAACTATTAGAAATAAAAGGAGTATAGTTATGTCAGCTCAAGATAAATTAAAAAATTTAGCTCCTAGACCAAAAATTGCCATGCATAAGTTCAGCTCATGTGATGGTTGCCAACCAACTCTAATCAATGATGCTGTATCATTACTTACATTAGCTGAAATGGTTGATATTGTTCACTTTGCAGAAGCTGGTCATCTAGATGGGTTTGCTGAGGTTGATATTGCATTTATCGAAGGTAGTGTAAACACTCATCATGATATTCCTCGTTTGAAGAAAATTAGAGAAAAAGCAAAGTATGTAGTGGCTATCGGTGCTTGTGCCGTGGCTAGTGGTATTCAAGCTCTAAGAAACTATACAAATGCTGCCGAGCTCCTAGAGTGGCAAAAAGCTGTATATCCGCAAGATACAGATGTAATTATCAAAGAAGATTTATCTACAGCAAAAGCTATCAAAGAGTATGTAAATGTTGATTTTGAAATCTCTGGTTGTCCTATAACTACGGAGCAAATACTCAAAGCTATCCGCCAGTTACTATTTGGTGTAGAGCCTGAGAAAGTTGTTGATCCAGTTTGTACAAGCTGTAAACATGCTGGTGTTACTTGTGTAATGGTGGTAAAAGATGAGCCATGCTTGGGTCCTGTAACAGCAGATGGTTGCGGTGCAATCTGTCCAAAACTTGGACGTGGTTGTTATGGTTGTTTTGGTGCATCAAAATATGTCAATCTAGGTGCAATGACAACTAGATTAAAAGAACTTGGTTTATCAGACAAACAAATCCAAGATAAATATAGATTTATCAGTAGCCAAGATGAAGTATTTAAAAAGGCTGGAGTATAGTTATGAGTAGAGAAACAGTTATTGAAGTGCCTATTTTAGCTCGTGTTGAAGACGAAGGTGCTTTAGATTTAAGAATTAAAGATAGCAAAATAGATAAGTGTGAGCTAAGAATCTATGAGCCTCCACGTTATTTTGAAAAATTCCTCGAAGGTAGGGAACCAAATGCAATTATCGATGCAGTAGCGCGTATCTGTGGTATCTGCCCTCTTGCATATCAAGCAGACTTCTCAAGAGCTTATGAGACTACATTTGGTATCACAAGAACTCAGTGAATATATGATATGCGTCTATTGATGTTTTTGGGTGAATGGATTGAGTCACATTATCTACATGTACATTTATTAGCGGCACCTGACTTTTTAGGTTATAGATCAGCTATCGAGATGGTAAAAGATTATCCTAAAGAGGTTGTGCGTGGTGTTAAACTACAACATTTAGGTAATGATATACTTAAACTATAAATACGGAAAGGAATTAGCCAAAAAGGCAAAATAATAGTAAAGGTAAAAATGAAACAAAAAACTCTAATTCTTGGTATAGGTTCTCCTTTTGCCGATGATCAGTTTGGTTGGTTTGTAGCCGATAAACTAGCTGGGATTGTAAAAGAAAAAAATATCCAAAATATCACTATAGAAAGTGCTGATAGACCTGGTTTAAATTTACTAACATTTCTAGATAGTGGATATGACAAAATTATCCTTATAGATGCTGTATATGCAAAAGTTACACCAGGCACAGAGTTTTATTTCAAAGCAAAAGACATTCTTAGTTTTGGAGGATTTTTTTATCATCTCATAGTGTTGGTGTTGCGCCATCTTTAGCATTAGCTGATGCTATAGGAATGGATATTAGTAATGTCGAGTTCTATGGAGTAGAGGGTCAAAGAATCTTTGAAAAAGATGTAATACTTTCTGATATTGTAAATGATGCTATAGAATCAATGTCTAAAAAAATTATAAATAATCTAAATCTATAGATTTTATTTCTATTTATGTGAGTTACCATCTATCAGATCTGCAGGTAATTTGACAGTCATATAAATCGCTCCACCTAATGCAAAGCCTATTGCTGCAAATGGAGCTACAAAGATATTAACTATATCACTATCTCCAGAATGATGCTCACCATTATATAAGATAGCTTGAGACTTTGAAGCTCCTTCAAACAAACCAACAAAAGAACCTATTGGAGCTGTTGCCAATAAAGCCACATCAGTAATTGGAGTCACTATATAGTCATTTAAAAAACCTTTACTTTCAACTTTTGGAGTATTAGAAGGAGCATTTATCGGATCATTACTACTATCCGTATCAGCAAAACTATAGTTTAGTAGAAAGATAAAAAAGCATATACAAAATACTATTTTTTTTATCATAAACCTCTCCAGCGAAGCTATTTATTAAAGATTAACAATCAAAATTTTACTTTAATATTATTTAGATAAATAGTGAAATAGAAAAAATTAATCAACAGAAATTCGCTTATATTTGATCTTAGTAATAGCATCATACTTATCACCAAGTCGACGTTTTTTGTCTTCAATATAAGCATCGTAGTTACCTTCAAACCAAACTACTTCGCTGTTACCTTCAAAAGCAAGCATGTGTGTAGCAATACGGTTTAGGAACCATCTATCATGCGAGATAACCATAATACAACCAGGGAATGCTAATATAGCTTCCTCAAGCGCTATTAACGTCTCGACATCAAGATCGTTTGTAGGTTCATCAAGTAGGATAACATTCCCACCACTTCTAAGTAGCTTAGCAAGATGGACACGATTTCTCTCACCACCTGATAGCTGAGAAATATACTTCTGCTGATCTGCACCTTTGAAGTTAAACCTACCTACATATTGGCGAGATGGAATAGTAAATTTACCAACTGTAATTACATCTAAACCCTCTGCAATTTCTTCCCAAACAGTTTTGTTATCATCTAGAGCATCACGTGATTGATCTACATAAGCTAGATTTACAGTTTCACCAATCTTGATTTCACCAAAGTCTGGCGTTTCTTTACCTGTTAGCATCTTAAAGAATGTCGATTTACCTGCTCCGTTAGCACCGATGATACCAACAATCGAACCTGGATATACATTCATCTCAAGACCCTCTACAAGAAGCTTGTCATCAAATGATTTAACAAGATCTTTGACATTAATTACATTGTTACCTAGTCTTTCTCCAGGTGGGATATATAGCTCTTGTGTTTCATTACGCTTTTGGAACTCTTGAGAGCTTAACTCGTCAAATTTAGCTAATCTTGCTTTTGATTTAGCTTGACGACCTTTAGCATTTTGACGCACCCACTCAAGCTCTTCTTTAAGAGCTTTTTGATGTGAAGACTCTCGTCTTTCTTCCATCTCTAGACGCTTTTGTTTTTGCTCAAGCCATTGAGAATAGTTACCTTTAAATGGTATACCTTCACCTCTATCAAGCTCAAGAATCCACTCAGCAACATTATCCAAGAAATATCTATCATGCGTAATAGCTACAACTGTACCTTTGTACTCTGCCAAGAACTTCTCTAACCATGCTACAGACTCGGCATCTAAATGGTTAGTAGGCTCATCTAGAAGTAGGATATCAGGAGCAGATAATAGAAGTTTACATAAAGCAACACGACGAGCTTCGCCACCTGATAACTTAGTAACATCAGCATCCCACGGTGGCAAACGTAGCGCTTCTGCGGCAACTTCTAGCTTACGATCAATTTCCCAAGCTCCAGCAGCATCGATAGCATTTTGCAAGTTACCCTGCTCTTCTAGAAGTTTAGCCATTTCATCATCTGACATTGGCTCACAAAACTTCATACTAATTTCATCAAATCTAGTAAGCATCTCTTGTAAGTGTGATAATGCCTCTTCAACATTACCTCTTACATCTTTTGTTTCATCTAACTTTGGTTCTTGTGGTAGATAACCAATTTTGACACCTTTACGTGGAGCTGCTTCACCAATAATCTCAGTATCAAGACCAGCCATAATTCTAAGTAGTGTTGATTTACCAGAACCATTAAGACCTAATACACCAATCTTTGCGCCATCAAAGAATGATAGTGAAATATCTTTAAGGATATATTTGTTAGGTGGCACAACTTTGCCGACCCTATGCATTGAGTATATATATTTTTCAGCCATGCAAATTATTTTTGAAAATTTCAGATAAACAGATTATAGCAGATGATTAAAATAGTTTCTTTTATAAAGCAAAAATGTCTTATTTTTTTGTTTTTTACAAAACCATATTCACTATAATTTAGTTATTTTCATGATATTATCTTACGAACAATTCGACCTAATTATTGCATATTAGGTTCCTTTTTTTAAACTTTGAAATTAGAGATAACAAAATGAAAGACTTATAGCTAAAAACTATTTTTCTTTGTTCTTTAGGCATGGTTCTAGAATATTTTGATTTTATAATCTATCTAAGCTTTTCTGAAGTGACTGGAGCTCATTTACTTCATAGTTTTAACTCCCAAATTATCATACTTTTAATATTTGCTTTAGGTTTTGTTACAAGACCTATTGGTGGTATTATCTTTGGACAAATTGGTGATAGAGTTGGACGCAAAAAAGTATTGGTAGCTGCTGTACTTTTGATGACAATTGGCACATTAGGTATTGGTCTTATACCTGATGCTTCAGTCATAGGAATATATGCTGGTTTACTATTACTTACTTTTCGTATTATGCAAGGGCTTTCTGCTGGTGGAGAGGTCAATAGTGCATTTACATATCTAAACGAAACTATCATTACTAACAAAATATATCCTATTGCAGCGATAATGATCTCGGCAGCTATAGGTGTAATGCTTGCTAAGCTACTAACAATAATACTTAATTTTATTTTCCCTGAAAACTATGCTTGGAGAATTGCTTTTATACTTGGTTCTACGCTAGGAATTGTTACTTTTTATATAAGAAAAGAGCTGCTTGAGAGTCCTCTTTTTACCCAATTATCACAAACTAATCAACTGACAAAAAACCCAATTATTGATTTATTTAAACATTACAAAATGCCGTTATTAGGCTGTTTTTTGATGACTGCTAATTGTTATGTCTTGTATTACACTGTTCTACTATGCTTTACTAAGCTATTTAACAAATCTATCTAGTTATAGCTCTAAAAGTATGCTCAAGATTAGTATTATAGGTTTACTTATGATGTGTATATTTGGCTTACTATCAGCATTACTAATAAAGAAAGATAGCATTCCAAAATTGGATAATTGGTTCCTACTTTTCTCATCAATATTATCTATCTGGTTATGCTATGCCTTTATTCATGGTTCACACTATCTAGTTGCGTATTTTGTCTATAGTATTTTTTTTTTAGTGCTTATATTATGATTTCCCAATATAGATGTATTAATGCTCTACCTGTCAAAGTAAGACTAGTTGGTATGGGAATTGGTTATGGCTTAGGTTCTGCTGTTTTCGTTGGATTTATGCCTCTTATAACACAGACTCTTATTATAGAGTACCACTCACTTTATGTACCCGCTTTTATTGCTATTATTACAGCAGTATTATCTTTAGTAGGTTCTCTTATTATAAATAAAAATAGCTAAATTTTTATATTCTTCTTTATTTTTCATAACCAATATATTCAATAGAATTATTAGCGACTTCAAACTTAAATACTACTAATCTAAAAAGAAACATACCCTCTGTGATATTATCTTCTTTTACTCTTCTAATAATCTCTTCTTCTAGAGATTCATTTGTATATCTACATAAATCAAAGATACTTGTAAAATCAGTATATAATTTTTCAAAGTTTACAGTTTTCATAGCTACTTAACTTGGTAATATTTGTATAATTTTAAATATACATTATGAAGAATACTATCTCTATAAAAATCCTCAAAGTTAATTTGTCAAACTTATGTATGGTAATATTAATCATATAGTTACTGTGTAATATTGGGAGAGGATATTATAGCTCGTATAGTAATAATTGGTGCTGGTATTGGTCGAATACCAATGGCATATGAACTAAAAGAAGCGATTGATAATGATCATGAGATCATATTAATATCTAAAGGAGATAAATTTAATTTTGTTCCTTCAAACCCTTGGGTAATGGTAAATTGGCGTTCTAGAGAAGACGTTGAATTTACTATTAGCAATTATATAAAAAAAGCAGGCATAAATTTTGTATCTGATGGAGTAAAAAAACTCTATCCTGATGAAAATAAATTAGTACTTTTTAACGACAAAGAAATAACTTATGATTACCTGATAATAGCAACAGGTCCAAAATTAGCCTTTGATGAGATTGAAGGTATGGGACCAGATTTATATAGTCATTCTGTATGTACTGTTGATCATGCAACCAAAGCAGCATCTGACAGGGATAAAGTACTCAAAAACCTCGGTCCTGTAGTTGTAGGTGCAGCACAAGGAGCATCTTGCTTTGGGCCTGCTTATGAAACAGCTCTAATAATGGATACTGATCTAAGAAAGCATAATATTCGTGAACAAACCCCTATTACTTTTATTACTTCTGAACCATACCTCGGACATCTTGGATTAGCAGGAGTTGGAGATTCACCAAAGCTTCTCGAAGAAGAATTCAAAAAACAAAATATTAATTGGGTTTGTAATGCTAAAATCACAAAAATAGATGCTGAGAATATCTATGTTGATGAATATGACAATAATGGAAGCATAAAACAGCAACATATTATCAGAAGTATTTTTAATATGATTCTTCCCTCATTTAAAGGATTTGATGCTTTTGCTAATATCGAAGGACTAGTTAATCCTAGAGGCTTTATTATCGTTGATAAACATCAAGCTAATCCTAAATATCCAAATATTTATTCATTAGGTGTTTGTGTTGCTATCCCTCCTGTTGAGAAGACTATAATACCTACAGGTTATATGATAGAATCAATGGTTACAGCAATAGCTAGTAATCTAAAAGCTGTTTTAAATGGAGAAGAGCAACATACTCAGGCTACTCTAAATGCTTTATGTTTTGCCGATTTTGGTGATGGTGGAGTTGCTTTTGCTGCAATCCCTCAATTTAAACCTCGTGAACATGACTGGTATTATGAAGGTAAACTAGTTCACTATGCTAAAGTAGCTTTTGAGAAATACTATAATATAAAGTTAAGCATGGTGTTAGTGAACCATTTTTTGAAAAAATAATGATTCGTATGCTAGGGATATCAAAAGTAAAAGATGATGAAATATCCTAACAATAAGTTTTCTAATCCTCTAGGTAGCTCTATACGTAAAGGAAGAGGTAAGGATAAGGATCTTCTAAAATTTATTTTTTCTTCTATGTTTAAGAAGCATAAAGAAAGTTTTCCTAAAGATCATGTCCTAGAAAAGCAACAGGCTTTAGAGCAATTAAATAAAGCTAATAACTATAGTATTACTTGGTTGGGGCATGCTGCTTTTTTGATTAAGCTTAATGGCTATTCTATTGTTACAGATCCTTTTTTGAGCAAAACTGCTAGACCTGGATTTTTAGGACCCAAAAGGGAAATATATTCTCCACTAGATTTAACAGATCTTCCAAGGATTGATATGATTATTATTAGTCATAATCGTTATGATCATTTAGACTCAAAAGTTATAAAGAACTTTCCAAATAAAGAAAATGTCAAAGTAGTAGTGCCTCTTGGGCTTAGTAATTTCTTTATTAAAAGAGGTTTTAAAAATATAACCGAAATGGGCTGGTGGCAAGAGATTAATGTAGATGAGATTACTATAGGCTGTTTACCATGTGTTCATTTTTCTGGTCGAGGATTATTTGACAGAAACAAAACTCTATGGGCTAGCTTCTCAATCAAAAATAAAAACAAGAAAGTATGGTTCTCAGGCGATACTGCTTATGGCGAAATATTTAAAGAAATTGGTAAAAAAGAAGATTTTTTTGATATCGCTTTGATAGGCATAGGAGCATACGAGCCTCGTGATTTTATGTGTTCTGTACATGCTACTCCGGAAGAGGCGATTCAAATAGCAAAAGATATAAAAGCGACCAAAACTATAGGCATGCACTGGGGAACTATCAGACTTACACCAGAGCCTTTTTTTGAGCCGCCTAAAAGATTCAAACAGGCAGCTATAGATCAAAAATATGGCGATGATAATGCTTTGATTTTAAAAATTGGTGAGACTATAAAGATATAGTTTTATTTTTAGATATTTCTCGCAAAAACAATAAGAGTTAATCCTAAAATATACGTTATAAACATCAATACTATTAGCTTATTTGTGCCTTTTGGTGCTTTGGCAAATTCTTTCCAAATAAATACACCCCAGAATGCCGCTATCATTGTTGCACCTTGACCCAAACCATACGAGATAGAAGGTCCAGCAATACCAGAAGCTATAAAGTTAAGACAAGATCCAATCCCCCAAATGACTCCTCCTAATATCCCAATAGTATGCAACCATGGCGTACCTTGAGAGAAATAGTCTTTAAACTTAAGTTTTTTACCAGAAATAGGAAATTTAATCATCCAACCATTGATTACAAAGTTAGATACAAAAATCCCTACAGTAAATATAAAACTTGCTGTATATGGTGTCATTAAGTCAGCTTGAGGTGTTACAAAATCATTTGTGATCGATTTAATAACTAAAGGGTAGAAAAAGCCCATTAAGATACCTGAAATAATCGAAACTATAAATCCTTTAAGCATATTTTTGTTTTTATTATCAGAAATACGCTTATATATGACAGCATCAATAATAATTGCTGCAAGTACGCTCAAAACTCCTAAAAACAAGACTACAGGCTGACCTAAAGGTGTTGCTATATAGTTTGTAATCACACCTATGACAAGAGCCAAACCAATAGCTAAAGGAAAAGCTACAGACATTCCTGCAATATCAATAGCAGCTACAAGTAGTATATTAGCTAAGTTAAAAACCACACCACCCATAAAAGCATAAATAAAACTCTCGGATGAAGCTTGAGAAATATCACTAAAGAATGATCTACCTTCTGTACCAAAACTTCCCATTGTTATAGCTAAGACAAAAGATACTATCAAAATCCCTAAAGCATAATCCCAATAATACTGTTGAAAAGGCCATTCTTTTGTCGAGAGCTTTTGTGTATTTGCCCAAGAACCCCAACATAGCATCGTAATTATGCAAAAAAATACTGCAACCCCGTACGAGTGTAATACAACTATTTTAAATCTCCATATATTATATTTTTTGTTCTAAATAAGTATTTAATTTCTCTAAAGTAGGTGCAGAATCTTCAGCTCCCTCTACAGTTACTGCTAGAGCTGCTGCTGTATTTGCTATCTTGATTGATTGCTCTATAGATAGTCCTTTGTCTAGACAAAATACCAAAACACCATTAAAAGTATCTCCTGCAGCAGTAGTGTCTACCACATCTACTTTTTTAGTAGCAAATAATTCTTGTTCTTGGCCATGATTTTTTGATAATAGAGCGCCTTGCTCACCCAAAGTTATTATAACAATAGCTACACCCTTATTATGTAGCTCTTTTGCTGCCTGCTTAGCTGTATTTACATCTTTAACCTCTATACCTGACAAAATAGATACCTCAGTCTCATTTGGTGTTAAAATATCTACCTTTTTGAGTAATTCTTGAGGTAGCTCTCTAGCTGGGGCAGGGTTTAGTATAAAAGTTTGTTTATCAGTGATTTTGTCTACTAAATACTCAATAGTTTCCAAAGGAGTTTCTAGTTGAGTTAGTATGATATTAGCTTGTTGGATTTTTTGATTATGTTTGTCCAAAATTTGCTGATCTAACTTGGCATTAACACCCATTACTACATTAATAATATTTTGACCCTGACTATCAACACAAATAAAAGCCAAGCCTGTATTACTAGCTTCATCTTGATTGATAGTTGAGCTATCTAGACCTTCTTTTTTTATAAAACTCTAAAAGTCTATCCCCAAAACTATCTTTACCAAGATTTGTAATAAAAGTTACATTTTCGCCAAGTCTTCTTGCAGCTACAGCTTGATTAGCTCCTTTACCACCACAAAACTCTTTATAATTCTGGCTTATTATCGTTTGACCTTTTTGCGCAAGGTGATCAACTTTTACAACTAAATCTCTATTAGCACTTCCTACAACAACTACTGACATATTTATTCTTTATTTTGAATATTAATAAGTCTATTATAAGTATTTGTAAGGTATAGCACTATAAAAACAAATCAAATTAAAAAATAATGAAAACACTAACCATAAAACTAAATCAAAAATATAAATCTTTTCCTATCGGATTTGTTACAAACATAGACAATAATGGAATTGTTGTGATATCTGGGGTTAATGGTTCTGGAAAATCACAATTAATGAATATCATTAATGGTAGGCGTATTATTAATAACGAATCTCACGATATATCTCGAGAAATCACTATTGATACACATACAATTAAAAGTGATGAAATAGAATATAGAAGTTTTAAAAATAGCATTAAGATACTTCCATAATAAAGAAATATTTAAACAGATAGAAGAGGGATTTTTCTATAAATATGGTTCTCAAGAAGATGTTAATAATCAAATCTGTGATACAAATGTTTGTGCTGATATGGGTGATACCCGATTAAATCAGTGTCTATCAAATGAAATAACGTATCGAATAGCCAATCCTCTAAAAAGAAGCCAAATTATGATTGGTATTTTCGACTCTGATAACGAAAATATTAAGCTAGTAAGTAAAGAGAATTATAATGTTTATTCATTTAAAATAGATCCTGCAAACATCTCTACTGAACTATTGTTTAGTGATGATGAAATTAAAACAGTTCTTGATGGTAAAAGACTATTTATTGGAAGTGAGTTTGATAGTACTTCAAAGTATCACCTTATCGAAAATTTTCATATTGGTGGTAAAGCTCATACAAAGGCAAGTAATAGAATTATTATTGATAAGGATATTTATAAAGGAAATAATATTGCTTGTATTTCTAAAGAATGTTTTGCTCAAGCTATTTATAATGGACAAATTCAAATATCTGATGCTAGTTGGGAAAACTTTAGACATATTTTTGAAAAAATATCTGAGATTATAGATTCAAATCAAGTTGCTGGATCTGAAAATGGAAAGTAATAATAAATTCTATACTCCCAAACTCTTACTAACAATCTCAAAAACATTTTTACTAGGGTTTGAAGCTTTGATTTTTTCAAGTTCTTGTTTCATCAAAGCTTGTCTAGCACTATCATAACCTGTAACTTGATGGTTAGTCTTATCAAGTTCTAACACTGTATCAGACATAAATGCATATCCTAAATCATCTTTGCAATGATATTGTGATAAATTATCACCAAAACTGCTAATTAACGAATAAACTTTGTTAGGGTTTTTAGGGTTATATGCAGGATGATTAACTAAGCCTTTAACTATATCTAAAGTTGACTTATGAGAGATTTGAGATTGAGATAGTAGCCATTTATTTACAACTAAATCTTCATGTTTCCAACGATTATAAAACTCATTAATAACATTATCACGAATTTGTTTATCATTAGATTTTAGCAACGCTGAAAATGCAGTTTGCTGATCTGTCATATTATCAGCACTATCAAATAACTGTTGTGCTAACTCTATACCTTGGCTTTGATCACTAGCATTCATTAGATAGCTCAAACACACAGCTTTTAGTTTTCTTTTAGCAATTTGCTCAGCTGATAGGCTATATGGCTTATTATCATTACACTCTTAATATGCTGCCAGCCAATCATCTTTTAGCTTATCTGCTAGCTGATTCTTCACTTTTTTGCGAGAGTTGACAATATCATCAACCATAATTGTCGGCATTGCCTCAGCAATTGTAGACTCAGTTGGTATCATTAGAGCATCACTAATTAAGGCTTTATCTAAATTTTTATCATGTAAGATTGATTTAGAAGCATTTAAAAACTCTATATTTATATCTACATCTGCATTATTCAAGATCATTTTAGTAGCTAATTGCTGTAAAGAGTCCCAACGATTAAAAGCATTATTATCATACTTAACGATATGTAATAACTCTGTTTCAACACGTTCATGCTCAACCTTCACAGGTGCCGAAAAATCTCTAAATAAAGAAGCTACTGGTTTTGCAGTGATATTTTTAAAAGTATAAGTCTGTTTTTGCTCTGTTAGCTCAATAACTTGTTCAGTAATATTTTTACCCTCTGGGGTGATAAGCCCCATACTAACTGGTATATGAAGAGTTTGCTTTTCTTTTTGATCTGCTGTTGGCAGAGTAGTTTGCTCTAGTATTAGACTATAAATTTGATTTTCTGCATCGTAGTTTTCTGTAACTTTAATGCTTGGTGTACCTGATTGAGCATACCATCTTATAAATAAGCTAAAATCACGATTATTTGCGTCTGCCATAGCATTTACAAAATCATCACAAGTAACAGCTTGACCATCATATCTTTCAAAATATAGCCTCATACCTTTTTGGAAGCCTTCCTCGCCTAGTAAGGTATGAATCATATCAGGCACCGCCACAATCATAAAAGTATCTAAGTCATATTCTAAGCCAAATCTATCTTCATCCCATTTCATTGGGTCTTTGACAGCTTACATTGCATAGTGACATTTATCTATATCTTGCTTAAAAGCATATATTTCTAAACTAACTTTACGTTGTGATTTTGTGATATATGTATTTTTAATACTTGCTAAATCTCCAGCTACCAGAGCAAATAAATAGCAAGGCTTCTTAAATGGATCTTTCCATACTGCAAAGTTCTGAGTATCTGAAATATCCCCAGACTCAATCTTATCTCCATTTAATAATATTACTGGATATTTTTGTTTGTCTGCTATTATTTTAACTGTAAAAGAAGACATCACATCTGGTCTATCTAGATAATAAGTAATTTTTCTAAATCCAGTTGTCTCACATTGGGTGCAAAACACCTCTCCAGATTTGTATAAACCTTCCAAAGAAGTATTAGCCTCAGGATTAATTTCTACCACTGTTTCTAATACAAATTTTTCTGGGGCATCATCTATAATTAATTGGTTTTCATTAATTATAAAATCAGTATTTGATAGCTTTTTATTATCTATTTTCATAGATAATAGTTTTAGATTACCGCCATCTAAAACCAGTGTGTTATTTTCTCGATTCGCTGGATTAGCTACTATATATAAATTAGCTGTCACTCTAGTTTTTGACTCATCAAGTTCAAATTTTAGATGTGCTTTATTTATAAGATAATTACTTGGTTTATAATTCTTTAAGTATTTAGATCTATAGAAAGATCTCTTAGATTACGATTATTAATACCTATAACTTTTGCCTTGAGTTTGATAGCTCTTTAAAGTTCTTCTTCATTACTAACTTCAGTTAAGATACCCATACCTAGACAATTAGCTACTTTTGCTAGTTTCTTATACTCATTATCATCTAATACCGAAAGCATCAGTAACACCGCATCTGCTTGATAATGTCTAGCTAAATATATTTGATATTCATCTATAATAAAATCTTTACAAAGCATAGGTTGAGTCACTTGCTTTCTAACAATCTCTAGATTTGCAAAACTACCCATAAAAAACTCTTCATCTGTAAGTACAGATATCATATTTGCGTAATTTTTATACACTACTGCTATTTCATTTAGATCAAACTTTTTACGGATAACTCCTTTAGAATGAGATCCTTTTTTGCACTCTAGAATAAATACTGCTTTGTCTGACTCCAAAGCCTGATAAAAATCTCTATCTGTTTTGATAACTTCTTTTTTGAATACATCTAGTGGAGATAACTTTTTTTGCAAAAAGCCAATTTCTTTTTGCTTCAACTATATTAGCTAATATAGTTTCCATAATACTTATTATTTATATGATTTTATGAAGTATTCTAAACGAAAAAAGAATAAAAGTTGAATTTTTCTGTACTTTGTTGATTTGAATATTATTTATTTTAGATATTCGACATTAACTTCAGCATAATCTTCAATAGGATTATATCTATCAAAATCTGCTTTATAAACTCTCTTTTTAGAGTTATCTGCCCAAATTTGTTGCCATTTATCAATGATAGCATCAGGTAGCTCCCCTTCAACACGATATGTTCGATGGTTAAGCTCAATTTGCACAGAATTTAACCCTGCTGGTACCTCAAAAGACTCTGCCACCTCATAACCTATCAAAAGAGTGTATGGAGCGGTATGATCGCATTCATAGTCATAATAAACAGATATTATATCTTGAGATATATTTTGACCATTAAGATATTCTAATACTTCACTATTAAAGAAAAACTCCCAAGCTTCTTCAAGCAAATCTACTCTATCATTAGAAACTTTAGATGCTACACCTACTACTTTCATTTTACTATCTTGTTAAACATTCTGCATAGCTAGATGGTATATCAAAAGGTGCTACATTACTATATTTCCAATCTATATTTTGCCAAACTTTATTCACTGTTACATCACGACCACATCTTGTACGATAATAGCAATATCTTTTAGGGTTTTTATGATGATAATCTTGATGATAACTTTCTGCTTTATAAAAATGTGTAGATGGTAAAATTTGAGTATATACAGGTTGGTTATGTTTTTTAAATTCTGCTTTTAATTTTTTAGTAACATCTTCAGCAACCTGTTTTTGTTTATCATCACTATAATATATAGCTGATTGATATTGTTCGCCTTTATCACAAAACTGTCCTTTAGAATCTGTAGGATCTATACGGCGATAAAAATACTCTACAAGCTCTTGATAGCTAGTTTTAGTAGGATCATATATCACTTCAACTGATTCTTTATAGTTTGTAATACCTGCAGATACTGTTTTGTAGGTAGGATCTTTTTGCAAACCACCATCATAACCAGAAATAACCTTTATAATACCATCATGACTTAAATCTTGATATTTTTGCATATATTCAAAATCTGACTCTAAACACCAAAAGCAACCACCTGCAAATACAGCTTTTTGATATTTACTTTCTGAATCATTAGCTGCAAATACAAAGCTACTTGCAAATAATAAACTACTTAAAATTATGATTTTTCTTTTTTTCATTTGTATGACTACCTAAATGCTTATAAGTTTTAAATTATCATACATTGAAAAATAAGACAATTTTTTAACCAAAAGATATTACATTTTGAAGAGTTTAATAACACTTACCTGATTTTATAAGTTCTAGTATTTCTTGAGTATTTTGTTTTAGATTATCTTTACCATAAAGCTTCATAAGCATATCGACATTTACAGCTACAGCAGCATTATGAGCTTCTTTGCCTTTACCTTGAAGTATTTGTTTTATAATTTCTCTATTTTGTTCTGGTAAACCACCTTCAATATCTTTGATTACATAAGATATCTATACCAAAGTCTACAAGAGAAACTTTGTATTCGATTATCTGACTATTTTGTATTTCAGCAACATAAGTATTATCATGTATTGCTACTTCATCTAAGCCACTGCCGTATACCACTACGGCTCTGTCTATCCCAAGATTAATTATAGTTTTGCCATTGGCAAAATTAAATCTTTTGAATAAACTCCTATCATAACCTTATTCGGTCTAGCTGGGTTTATCAAAAGTCCTAAAATATTAAAAATAGTTCTAGTTTTTAAGATAGTTCTAGCCTCTTTTATATACCTAAAATCTTCACTATAAAATGGCGCAAATAAAAACCCAAGATTATACAATTCTAAACATTCTTTTGTTTGCTCTGGTGATAACTCTATATTTACACCAAAAGATTCTAAAAGATCAAAAGAACTTGATTTACTTAATACGCTGCGACCACCATGTTTAGCAACTTTATAACCGGCTGCCGCTACAATAATAGCAGCTGTTGTAGAAATATTAATAGTATTAAACCCATCTCCTCCAGTACCAACTATTCCAGCTAAATCTCCATTTATTTTTGGGAACTCTTTTGTATTATTAAGTAGAGCTTCTACGGCAGCTGCTATTTCTGTCGAAGTTTCTTGTTTTAGTTTAAGAACTATTAAGATACTAGTTTATAAAGGTAACTCTATTTGACCTTTTATAAAGTAATCAAAAAGCTGATAACTTTCTTTATAATTAAGATCCTCTAAATTAAATAATTTTTCTGCAATATCTCTTAAACTAATTGTTGCTGTACCTATCTAACTATATTATCTAAGAGTTTAGAACCATATATAGTCATTATTGACTCGGGATGAAATTGTAAACCACAGACCTTATTTTTATCATCTACTACAGCCACTACCAAGTCATTAACTTCCGCTACAGTTTCGAGGCCAGTTGGTACTTTTATAGCTACTAAAGAATGATACCTAGCCACACTCAATGGCGATTCCAAACCCTCAAAAATATAATGCTTTATAAATTTAACTTTAGCAGTTTTACCATGAACAATTTCATTAGCATGAGATATTATACCTCCATAAGCTTCAACTATAGCTTGATGACCTAAACATATCCCTATAATTAGTACCTTACCTTTAATAACTGATATAAGATCAACTATGCATCCTGCACTTGCAGGATTACCAGGACCTGGAGATATCACAACTATAGGATTATCAGTTGAATTAATTTTATCCAAAAGAACTTCTAGATATAAATTATTCCTGAATACTTCGACATTATTTCCTAGAACTCTAAATTCATCTACTAAGTTATAAGAAAATGAATCAAAATTATCTATAAATATAATATTAGCCATTTACTACACTCCATGTACATTTTTGATAGCTGATATTACAGCTTGTGCTTTTGTTCTAGTTTCATCAGCTTCTGCTATAGATATAGAATCCTGTACTACACCTTCACCTGCTTGAACCTCTGCTACTTCATCTTCAACATAAGCAGAACATATAACTATACAACTATCTAAATCACCATACTCATTAAAGTAACCAATAGCTCCGCCATATCTGCCTCTAGTCTATTTTTCAACTGCTGATATTAACTGCATTGCTTTTATCTTTGGTGCACCTGTTAATGTACCCATATTCATAGAAGCTTGATAGGCATACAAAGCATCCAAATCATTAGCAAGTTGACCTACTACTCTAGAGACAAAATGCATAACATGACTATATCTATCAACCTTTAAAAGATGAGCAACATAGCGAGTACCAGTTTTTGATATACTTGCAATATCATTACGTGCTAAATCTACTAACATTATGTGTTCGGCATTTTCTTTAGCATCTAATCTAAGCTCTAGCTCAATCCTACTATCTAAATATGCATTAATACTACCATCTGGATTTTTTGCTCTTCTACGTGTGCCTGCTATAGGATATATCTCTACTTAATTCGTAGATTTTTGATATTTTAAGGCACTTTCTGGCGATGCTCCAAAAATAATAAAATCTTCATATTGCATATAAAACATATATGGACTAGGATTTGTACGCTTAAGCTCTTTATAAACTTCCAAAGAATTTTGACATGGCAAAAAGAAACTTCTTGAAGGTACAACTTGTAATATATCACCATCTATAATATGTGATTTTAGTTTACCTACTACACAAAAAAAATCTCTATCACTTATTGATTCTTTAGGTTCTAAATTTCTAAATTTTTCAACTTTTAACTCTATATCATTATTTATATTTTGCTCAATTACAGCAACACTATCCTCTAGATCTTATATTGTTTGATGTCCAAAGCTATTAACTTGTATAAACGTATTTTTTTTCTTGATGGTCACTTACAAGTATTGTATCAGCTAGATAAAATACATAATATGGACATTTATTCTTACTCTTTACTTGACCTATTTCTTCAAAACTACCAACTACATCATAAGCAAATAAACCAGCCAAAAAAATACAGAATTCATTATATATTTCAAAACTATCTTTTATAATTATTAAAGCATCAAAAACTGACTGTTTTTTAATTTTTGATGTTCATTGAGTTGATAATCTTTTATTGATTTAAATGTTAATATTAATTGTTTATTATCATATATATACTCAATATCATCTTTGATATTTTTTTGTATCTCTTTTAGGGCATATTCACCATTTTTAGATAATGGTTTCATAAAAACTTTGTTTCCAATACAAGCTATACGCAAAGCACTATTTAGTACCAAAATACTTTTGAGTTTATCTTTTGTATCTATTTCTGCTGATTCTAACAATATAGTATTTTTTGTTAGTACATAAATTAGCAAAACATCTATTTAAATCTTCTTGATAATCTAAATTATAGATATGCGAAGCTAAAAATTTTTCTGGCTCTTTTACTGAAATTTAATCACCTTTTTTATTATCAGAGAATATTTCTTTTACTCTTTTAGAGCATTAGAACACCTTGTAACTGTACAAATACTTATACCTATTTCTTTAGATATTTCTCTTTGTGATTTAGTTTTTTATCAGCTCTTTGGTTAATAATATCCTTTTATTAATTGTTCTTTTTCTTCTTTAGTTAACAAAAAATCACAAATAATATTTAATGTATTTATGTAATGGTGCATCATTACATAAAATATAACAACTTATCTTCTTCTATACATAAAAACATCAAATACTAAAAATCGTTGAGTATATCTAAATAACTTTTAGACACATAGATTTAAAAACAACTGATTTAATATCAAGTCATTCTCACGAAGATATGAATCTCTACAATATTTAAGAGATCCCTATATCAAGCAGAAGGATGGCTACTTTCTTTTATGGTACATACTGATTATATAAACTGTCTTATCTATTCATTTATTTTAAAAGAAAAATTAAAAAATTAAGGTCTAGATCAATATATCAGAAGTAAAAAGGGGAAAACTGAGTTTTAAGAACTAGACCTTAATGAGAATATGGCGGAATGGACGGGACTCGAACCCGCGACCCCCTGCGTGACAGGCAGGTATTCTAACCAACTGAACTACCACTCCGTTATGGTGCCGACTGCCGGAATCGAACTGGCGACCTACTGATTACAAGTCAGTTGCTCTACCTATTGAGCTAAGTCGGCGACTATGAGTATGTATTATAGCTCTTTTTATCAAGCTGTCAACAATGTTTTGTAATTTTTTTTAATTTAATGGAATTATGTCATATTGATTGTATATATGGTTACTTTCAGCTTTTAAATATATATTTTTTTCAATTTCTAATTCTAGCTCTGCTAACCATATAGATTCTTCTTTTTCTATATAATCAATGATCTTTTTCGAAGACATAAGTAAGAAATTATTATAATTTGGATAATTTTTTGATTCTGACTTAATCTCTCTAAATATGTCATAACAAATTGTTTGTAGTGTTTTGACACTTCCTTTACCATTACAATGCTCACATGGCTGGCATAAGGTCCTCAATAAACTCTCATGTACCCTTTTACGTGTCATTTCAACCAATCCCAGCTCTGAAATATCACTTATACTAGTCTTGGCCTTATCAAACTCTAATTCCTTCTTTAAAGCCTCTAAAAATTGATTTTTGTGTGATTCATCCATCATATCTATGGAATCTATGATTATTATGCCACCTAAATTTCTCAATCTTAGTTGCCTTGCTATCTCTTTTGTAGCTTCTAGATTTGTCTTAAATATAGTTTCTTCTAGATTTTTTGTTCCTATAAAACCACCTGTGTTTATATCAATAGTTATCATTGCTTCAGTTTGCTCAATAACCAAATAACCACCTGATTTGAGATATACTGTTTTATCCAAAGCTTTATTTATTTCGACATCAATATCATATTCTTCAAAAATATTATGTTTTTGATAAAGCTCTATCTTATCTCTTAAATCAGGAATATATTTATCAGCAAATTGGCAAATTTCTTTATATGAATCAATATCATCAACGTGAATTTTATCAGGATTGTCATTAGCAAAAATATTAATTGTTTTTATTATCAAACTAAAATCTTCATAAACAACTCCATGTTTGATTATAGTGCTAGAAATATCCAAAATATCTTGCCATAAATTATTCAAAAACTTGATATCATTTTCTAACTCTTCATAACTAGCACCCTCTGCAGCAGTCCTTAAAATATATCCGCGAGGATTTTCACTTTGAGTAATTTTTTTAATTGAATCTAATAATCTTTGTTTTTCTTCTTCTTTGTTTATTTTAAGAGATATACCAATATGATCTAGATCAGGTAAAAAAACTAAAAAACGAGATGATACAGATAAGTGTGAAGTTAATTTTACACCTTTATTACCAATACTTTCTTTGACTACTTGAACTAGTACTTCTTGACCTTCACGTAACCATTTATTGATATCTTCAGTATTTAGTTTATTCAATTTAAAATTTTCATCAGATTCATCGTCATCCCTTTCTAAAGGTATAACCTCCGATAAATGTAAAAACCCAGCTTTTTCTAGTCCTATATCTACAAATGCTGCTTGCATACCAGGAAGTACTCTTATTATTTTACCTTTATAAATATTTCCGACTATTCTTTTTTGGTTATCTCTTTCAATTAGAATTTCTTTGAGTATATTATTTTCTTTTATAGCAATTCTTTGTTCATATTTATTTATATTTAAAAATATTTCAGTATTTAACGACATTAGAAAAAGTATTTTTATCTTATTAACATCTATTATAAAGAAAAAATATTTTTTTTATATTTTTGATTATTTTTATTTTACTTATTTATATATAACTTTATTTCTTTTTTTTTATATTATTATTTATTATGTGGGTATTTTCTTGTTGATAACTCTCTAAAAGCTATATATATCAAGAATTAAAGAGGTTTGTAATAAATGTATAAGTATGTAAAAAAGATGATTAATTAATATGAATAAAAATGTGGATAAACAATTATCAAATTTATCAACAAAAATATCAACATATTTGTGAATAAGTTATTTAACAACATTCTTATCAAAAAATAAACAAATTAATTAACATAATTATCCACAGGCTTGATTAATTATGTTTGCTTATTTTTTTTTATTGCAATAAAATCTTACGCATTCAATTAATTTACTATACCTTCTATTGGTTATCCTTTTAAATTAAAGGTTAT